>DAIEML010000117.1 GCA_027349615.1 Ignavibacteriales bacterium
AAGTGATTCCTTTGGAAGAGCCCCGTCGCTCGCTCAAACAGACATACTTTAAAAAATTACTTTCCTTTTATCTTAATCGTAATCCTAATCTTGCTCATATGCATCATTCGGCAATTTTAAGTTTGAATTAAACTCAAAAGTATATAAATGCCGCGGGTTCTCACGAAGTGATTCCTTTGGAAGAGCCCCGTCGCTCGCTTTTGATCTAAATAATTATTTCCCGTCAATTGCCATTTCATATAATGCACTAACAGTGTTCCAGTTTCTTGTCGTTGCCGGCATTTTCAATTTTCTTTCAAAGAAATTATTATTCAATTTCGTTCTGCCGTAGCCGTTAGGGCAAAATATATAAATTTCTTCTTCGCCTAAATAATATTCATCGGAATCATTATTAGGTACATCTAAGTTTTTCTTATCCATTAAAACAGAATTTGAATATAAGAATGTAACATATAATTTCTTAGAGTCTTCATTTCTTTTTGCAAATGGATTGTTGTCAATAATCCGCTTAAGATTTTTTGCATCCCGGATAAAAACGGTAACAGAAAAGCTAAATGTTTTCTCAATCTTATTTTCAATTAATTTAGTAAGCTTCAATGAATCTTTTTCTTTACTGTCAAATACAACATTTCCGCTTTGGACATAAGTTCTTACGTTTGTTAATTTCAAAGATTCATATAACGCTTGAAGGTCTTGCATACGAATCATTTTTTGCCCGCTTACATTGATTCCCCGCAGCATAGAAATAAAAGTTTTTGTATTTGAGCTCAACACTGTTTCTTCAAATTAATGAATTAGTGAAATTTCTTTTTCTCTTTTAGCATATCAATAAATGTATTGATGCGCTGCGTCCTTGTTTCTGGACGTTTTGCATCAAGAATGCGATAAAGAAATGCATACCTATTTGCGCTGTTCAGTGAATTAAAGAACTCAATCGTTCCGGGATTTTCATCCATCTTCTTTTGGAAGTCTTCCGGGATTCCAATATTTCTCTGCGATGCGTAAGCCGCTTCCCATCTGCCATCTTGTTTTGCAATATCAATTTCATTTTGGCCTGAAGGTTTCATTCTGCCAAGCCTAATTAATTCTTCAGCTCTGTTGCAATTTTTTTTCGACCATTTACTTTTCGGCAGACGATGAGTGAATTTCTGCAGCCAATAAACTTCATCAAAAGGCTTTTTCTGTCCATCTATCCATCCGTAACATAAAGCTGAATCTAAAGCCTCAGGATAATAAACAGATTTAATGCCGGTTTCTTTTTTGGCAATCTTCATCCAAATTCCGTTTGATTTGGAATTATTTTTTTCAAGCCATTTCTCCCATTCTTTTTCAGATTTGAAAAGTAGAATCAGAAGTTCTTTATTTAATTTCATATATCGTTATTTGAAAATTGAAAATATTAATTTTGATTTCCGCAAATGAATTTTAATCAAATGATCTATAAATTCAAATTACATTTTAATAAAGATGAGAAATTAATTTTACTTATGAAGTTGCCGCTACCTTATACTCAAAGTAATTTTCGCAGTTAAATATGATACTTTACTTATAATTTTCTGCAATCTTATTCCTGATAACATAAAGGCAGACGTGCTTGGCGCCTTCTTTCGAATATCTAAACTTGGTTGTTAGATTGTTGATTAGAAAGCTTACTTCTTCTTTTGTGCGGTTGTCATAAACTTCAAATTTTGGCGAGCCAAATTCTTTAACAGCATTTTCAAAAACTGCGTATTGTAAGAATGGCTGAAAGATATGTTCTCTCAAGTTATTAATATAAGTGTCATAAAGCTCGTTATAAATTTCAGTATCATGCACATCATCATCATCCGACATTTGCTGTAAATTAATTCCGAATTTCGCTGCAACTTCTTCTCGGTATTTTTTTCTGGTTCTAGTTGATACATCATTTGGAAGCAAATACTGTTCAATCGAATTAAAAAATTGTTCGGTAATTTCAATTGTCTCTCCGGTGTAAGGGCAAACCAGCTTCTCACCAAAATCATAATTTGATGCGAAAAGATAATTCTGTATATCTTTGTTTATTCTTTCTTCATTCTGATGGAAAAGTGATTCCTTAATTTCCTGCATGATGTTGTAATTGTACAATCTGATAATAGAATCAATAAATCCCTTCGGAATGCGCTCAAAATACTGATCATGCTTTTTGAAGAATGACCTGATGTCTTCCATTGTTATTTGAACTGCTTCATCAGAATTGCCGTTCAGCTTTTTAGGAATTGAATTAAAGAATTCATTAAAAATATAAAGCGATTCCCTGCCGGAAAATCCTGTCTTCCCTTCTTTGTCGGATTCTCTAATTATATTTCTTCGAATAGTTTTATTAAACTTTTTGTAATCTTCGTCAGTCAGCCAGTCTGGAATTTTATTTGAATAAATGCTGAGCTTAAGCAGTAATAAATTTTCATCGCAATATTCTTCATAAATCCCCGGGTCCTCAATCCACTCTTTAATCGCGGGCGATTCTATATTAAGCCGCGAACTTATAATTATTTTAGCAAAGTTTTCCAGCACACCCGGAAGAAAATACCTTTTAATTTGATTTCCGAAAGTATGGTAATAAATTTTTACTTCTTCGGAATAATTCAAAATGTAGTTAACACTTATTTCAATTATTCGGTCCTTAAAAGATTCTGGCGAGGCAATTTTTTGTTTATCCTCAGGATTCATTACTGCTATAAATAATGAGTTCACATTTTCTTCAATATCACCGATCTTATGAAGCCCTTCGCTTAATATTCCATGAAGATTGAGAAAACGTTTTTCATTTTCTCCTTTTACATCCATGATCACAAAAACACCGTTGTTCGTCTTTGCATATCGTGAGAAAATGTATTGTATAAGATTACTGTCACGAAATCTCAAGCTAAGCTGCCGCTGAAGTTCGTCATTCGAGAATGCAATATTTTCAGGCTCTTTATCTGCTGAATTGAAAACACTAATTCCGTAACCGAGTCTCCGGTTATACGAATAACGCTTTGCATAAACCATATCAAAAACATCTGCTGGTGATCTTAATCTGTTAATAAGCGCATCGTACAAAGAAGAACAAATTGTGCAGGCATTTTCAGTAAACAGCCACTCATATTCTTTTTTATAAAAGAAATCTAATCTTGCTGTGTCTTTCACAAGCTTTTCAAGAATCTCTGCGCGGTATTCTCTTGGAATAATTAATATCGGATGATCATGGCTTGGACAAGGAACTTCAAGCTTATCGGAATTTAAATTCTGCGGACGGATTACCGAACCTTTCTGAAAATAATATTCTTCTATCGCTTCTTTTATAACCGGGGAAATGTTCACACCGATTTTCAAATTATCCAATCGCCAAAGCACTTCATAATTAATTCCTTGATGGCTGTGTGTGTACTCTTCAAATTTTTGTAAAAGATTATTTAAGAAAGTGCTTTTGCCGCTTCCTGGCGGACCGATAAAAACATAAATTTTATTTTGCTGAGTTCCTTCTCTAAAAGAATCAGCAAAGCGAAGCAATCTATTAGCAAGCGGAAGATCGGTAAAAAAAGGAGTGTCTGTGTTTTCGACAAATAGCTTATCGCAATTAATAGTTTTGTAATTTATTGTTTCCGGATCATCTTTGTATTCATCTTCAATTACAACGTAATGATAAATCATATCGCTGAACAACTGAAAAACATTTCTGAAATATAGATGAGTATCTTCGCGTGCTTTTGCTAAAAAATCACTGAATGGAATTATTGTTCCTTCTTCGGATCTTTTTAATTTCCGGTCAATCAAATTTATAATATCATTCGATTTATTATTCCTCGTCATATGCTCAAACATTTCCTATTTAATAACATCTTTCGTTACTTTTCTATTTTCAACAGTATATAAAACTTTTCTGAATAAAGGCTCAATATCCCAAATATTATCTGCGTTAAGATTGCTCTCGTTTAATTTCATATTGTCCCAATCAAGTTCCATTGTTTCAAGAAGGACTTTGTTTCCCCAAAGATACTCCAATCCTATCATTGTGTTCGGAATATATTCCGGATATAATTCTTTCCCTTCAAATTTGTGGTGCAAAAAAAGTGAACCGTCATCTTCTCTGGCAAAAGTTATATATGGCGGATGATAAAGGCTGTCGAGTATCATTGATTTATAATCTTTTGCCTTTTTACTTTTCACATAATATTCTTTTACGTTCTTCTCATTGTTAATTCGCTGCCCCACTACCATTAGCTTGTAGCGGTCAACAAAATCCTGCTCAATAAAAGTATTTAGAAAAGTCAGATCGCAAAAATTCTCACGGACGTGGAAAATAAAATCCTTGCCTTTTCCAGTTGAAGTATCAAATTTTTCCCTGCTGTCAATATCATTTAACTTTCTAAATTCATAGGAGTATTTTCCTTTGTTAGCTAAATCTTCAATGTGCATAAACAGCCGCCAGCCTATTGCATAAGGATTTAAACCGACTCTTGAAAGTGAAGTAACTTTAGCGTTCACTTTTGCAAATGCAACTTCGTGCCCGCGAATTCTGTCGTCCATCAAAAAAAGTTTTTCATGCCAGTAGCTTGCCCAGCCCTCGTTCATAATTTTTGTTCTTATCTGCGGTGAAAAATAAAGTGAAGTATCCCGGACAATTCCCATTACAGATTTCATCCATTGATTTTCTTCTTTATTTATGAACTCACTTTCATCAATCAAAAACTGCATCAAATCTATTCCATTTTTTTTCTGATGCTCTTTTTGAAATCTTTGAAACAATCCTTCAAACTCCGGATGCTTTTCATTTAATTTCATTAGGAATAATTCTTCACGCGATTTTTCGGCAGTCTCCACAATCTGATTATATCTATCAATTTCCTCAAGATAAGTCTGCATACTGAAGAGAGATTTATTCTGAAGAAAATAATTGAAGTAATAATCTATCTGATCCGGCAATTTAAAAAGCGCGTTATCTTCTTTTTCTTTTAATGCATCAAAGTAGCCGACCAAATTATCAATACTGCGTGTGAACTCAATTACGTAATCTACAATTCTTCCTTTTTGAGATCTTAACCGGGATACAATTCGTTTCTCAGTTAACGCTTTTTCTTTAAAATCATAATCCCAAGTCTGCTCAAAAAATTTATTGTTCTGAAAAAAATCTATATGAGCAATAACGTGATAGAAAATCATTACATTCATCCAATCCGGATTTTCATTATTATAAAATGAAATTGCCGGGCGTGTGTTTATCACTGTTTCATAAGGATTATTCGGATAATATTCATATTCTCCTTTGCCGCGCAAAACTTCTATGTCCTGCAGCCAATAATCGTAAAGAGTTGGAATCATATTCTTCGGTGATAGTTCTAGAAGATCTGTATTTGTTACCATGTACTCAAGTGTAGCTTTGTCAAATCGCAGTCCTGCATCAAGTGCGCGCTCTTTGCAGCCTTCCATTATCTGTTTAGTATGCTGATCAATTAATTCCATAATTTTTTAACTAATTAAAACTTTGATACCTTGTACAATTCTTTCTTCAGTAGCTTCCGAGGCAACAAATGAATCAAGATGCAAAACATCAGGATACTTTTCCAGAAGCTTGGATTCCTTTAAATAATTTTCCACAACAGTATTGTTGTGCGAAGAAAAATTATTTTCTGCAATCGTAATTCCGACACGGCTTGCGTATTTTAAAATCTTCTCCAGCTCCTTTACTGATTTCATTTCATCATCTTCCCAATCATCGCCGTCGGTTCCATGAAATACATAAATATTATAATCTCGTGCTAAGTGTTCTTCTTCAACAATTCTATTTACCATTTCATAAGCTGATGAAACATCAGTTCCCCCGGCAACTGATTTGTTGAAGTAAGTATAAAAATCCGGAACCTCTTCGGCATCTGTATCGTGAACAATAAATCTGCTTACAACTTGTCTTTTATATTGATAAACAAGCCAGCTGTTTATATAAATATGCTGTGTTACAACTACTTCGGTCGGCTTGCCCTGCATTGAACCCGAATAATCCCGCAAGAAGAAAACTATTGCCTGCGATTCAAAATCTCTTTCGCGTGAAAGTATATGATAAATTCTATCATTCGGAGTAATTATCATTTTTGTAGAATCAACCGGCTCATCAATTGAGATATTGCCTAGAGCCAAGTTTGTTTTCACAACTTGCTTCAAAGTTGATTTTTTGTCGATTATCTGTCCATGTCCGCGGAATTTATCGGTTAAATCATAAGTAAATTTTGTAAGCGAAGTTTTCTTTCCTTTTTCTTTTATATTCGGAAGCTCAAACTGTTCGGTAAGTATTCTTCCTATTTCATAAGCTTCGGCGCCCATTCCATGCTGCCCGCCTTTACCTTGCCCGGCGCCTTGTCCTTCACCTTCGTCTTCACGCAAAGATTCTTCTTCAATAATTTCTCCTTCTTCTTCTTCGCCGTTTCCTCCTGTGCTGGAGCCTTCGGGGCCTGATGGAGCACCATTCCAATGATAAAATTTTTCTTCGTTTGTCGTCGGAATAATTATCGTTTTTCCCTTGCCGTCTTTGGATGGTTTTACAAGTCTGCCTAATTTTATTTTCCTCGGGAAGCCGTCTTTTTCTCTCAGCTTATCACGCTCCAATAATTTATCGAGAGTAAACAATCTGCTTTGGGTAGTACTTTCAGCATTAAAGTGAAGCAAGAAATCATTATCTCGAAAATCATAAAAACTCATGCGTAGTTTTGATGAATTAGGGAAAAACGAAGAATCATTATTTGGAGAAAAATTATTTTTTGTTTCTTCAAGTATTTTTTCTGCACGTTTCTGATTACTCTTTTTTCCCTTTGGGATTAAATCCTTTTTTCCAGCAGTCATATTTTTAATTTCGTCTTCTTAAGATTGATGATCTTGAGTACAGAAAAACTCAATTGTTTTTTGTGCGCAAGTTGTACAATATCCTAACTTATTTTTCATTGTAGTAACAATCCGGTTATACAGCTTTTCATTGTCCTCGTTAGTTCTGTTGGCAAGCGCACCAACAAGCCCTCCGGCAGATGCTATATCCGAATTCAATCTTGTGTCGGTAACAGCTTTAACAAGATCAACGTTATCCATAAAGTCGTAGTTCTTATCAGTCTGCAAGCGCTGAGCATAAATTTTTCTTATCTGTCCTCTAAAAGATTCCTTCTGTTCCTGCGTTTTCATTTCAAGTTCATTCTCAACTGCATTTACGAAACGCTCGTCTATTTTTATCGGCTGCATTTTTTTCGTCTGCGGATCCCGGTAAGTAATAATTCTATCCGGGCCCAAATCAGAACGTCCCATTCCGACTATCATATTAACATACATCATTACATCTTTTTTAATTGCCTCCGGCTCATCCATAAATGCGTTGAACATTTCGGTACGAATTCTTTTCCGGTAAAGGTCTTTGGCGATTTTCAGATCTTCAAAATATTTTGC
>DAIEML010000118.1 GCA_027349615.1 Ignavibacteriales bacterium
CTCCGCTGGAATTTGTTACATTAATTCTAAAGAAGAACGATAAAATTGTAAACATAAAAGAAACAGACAATCTTGGAACGGCTATCTTTGCTGATGCAGAGCCGGGAAATTACTTTTTAACTTCACCGTCAAATCAGATTTATAATGAATTAAACTCTTCGATTACACAAAATATAAATCATCGATTTAGTCTTAGGCTTAATTATCAGATCGACAATGACAATTCAATTTTATTTAATCCGACATTTGCAGCTCAATTAAATAACGGTTCAAGTAAAATTTCCGGAATTACAACATCCGGATTAAGTGAACTTAATTCGACAAATAATTTATTTAATTCAAATCTAAAGGGAATAACTTCGACAAATAATTTATTAATTCGGCATAGATTTGATACTCCAGGAAGGACATTATCAATCAATTTTACAGGAACATTTAACAAGAACAATGGGAATAATAATCTTAACGCTCAAGATATTTTCTACAACAGTTCAACAACTTCGGACACAATTGATCAATTTGCAAACTTAGATAAACACGGATTCAGCGGCGGATCAAATATTGTTTATACCGAACCGATAGATGTTAATAGCATGCTTCAATTAAATGCCAAGATAAATTATTCTGAAGATAATAGCGATCAAAAAACTTTTGATAATTTGTATAATCAGAATCCAAATTTAGATACATCTTTAAGCAATGTTTATAAGAAAATTTATAAAACACAGTCAATAGGTTCAGGATATAGATTTAGAAGTGGGAATTTACTATTCAATTTAGGATTAAATTATAATATCTCTGAACTTCAAAACGCACAATCTTTTCCTCAAATTGGCAGCATAGAAAGAAAATTCTATTCTTGGCTTCCTTCTTTCATGCTTAGGTACATGGTTTCAAGAAATGAGAACTTGAGAATTTTTTACCGCACGACAAATGATGATCCAAGTATTGATCAATTACAACAGGTATTAAATAATACAAATCCAACGCAATTGAGTATTGGCAATCCGAATTTAAGTCAAGATTATTCTCACATGATTGCAATTAGATATTTACAAACCAATGCGCAGCACATGCATACTTTTTTTGTTTTGTTAAGTGCTAACTTTATTGAAAACTACATCGGAAATAATACTATCATTGCTGTGAAAGACACAACCGTCTTAAATAATATTTTATTAAACCGCGGGACTAAATTGTCGGTTCCCGCAAACCTTGACGGATACATAAATCTTCATTCATTTATTACTTATGGCGTTCCGGTTGGATTCATAAAATCAAATTTGAACTTTAATTTTAGTACAAGCTATACAAAAACTCCTGGTATAATTAATGGAATTCCAAATTTCGCAAATTCAAGCACATACGGATTAGGAGTTGTTGTAAGCAGTAATATTAGTGACAAAATTGATTTTACTTTCTCCAGCAGCAGTAATTACAATATTGTAAATAACAGCGGACAATCAAGCAGTATACCAAATAGTAATTACTTTAGTCAAAATTCTTCTATAAAATTTTATTGGGAATTTTGGAAAGGATTCTTTTTACAGAATGATGTAAATAACCAATTAAATAATGGGTTGCCGGCATCTTACAGTCCAAGCACAGTTATTTGGAATATAAGCATTGCAAAGAAATTCTTAGCAAATGACAATGGTGAAATAAAATTTTCTGCAAATGATGTTTTAAATCAAAATACTAATATTCAACACAATGTTTCTGATTCATACGTGGAAGATATCAGGACAAATGTACTTGGAAGATATTTTCTTCTTTCACTCGTATATAACATTAGAGCGTTTTAAGTAGAAAATTTTAAATTTCTTTATTCATTGAAGAAAAAACATTTTCAAAATCAGTTTTAGAACTATTAATTAAAAACTTTGCTCTGCCGATTGCAATTTCATATTCATTATTCTTCAATCCATTAAGAATTGCTTCTGCTGTTTCTTTGGGACTTATTCCAAAATCTGTTTGCCCTCTTGCTTTTCGTGCACCTTTATCTAAATCAGTATCAACTGTGGGAGGAATTGCTTCAAAAACTTTTATTTTAGTTTTCCTTAATTGCTGTCTAAGCGAAATTGAAAATGAATGCAAAGCAGCTTTGGTTGCGCAGTAAATAGGCATAATCGAAATGGGAATAAATGCCAGCCCGGATGAAACATTTATAATTGCACTATTTTCTTTTTCTTTGAGAATTGGAATAAACATCGAAGAAAGCACTACAGGGCTTTCAAAGTTAATTTTAATTTCGGTGATTGCACTCTCAATATTTGATTCTGCTTTTGTAAAATCAATTTCCCTTTGAATCCCAGCATTGTTAACAAGAATATTTAGATTTTGAAATTCTTCGAGAATCCAATTAAATAAATTTTTTCTATCTATTTCATTTGAAATATTGCATTGTTTAATATGAAGATTTGGATATTTCTTTTTCGCTTCGATAAGCAATTCTTCCCTTCTCCACAAATCAAAACTTCATTACCCTCTTTTAAGAATAGTTCCGCCAAGGCTAAACCGATTCCAGTCGCTCCGCCGGTAATTAATATAGTATTTCCCGATAATTTCATTTTATTAACCTTAAAACTTTGAGTAAAAATAAAATTTATGATACAAAATTTCATTCACTTGATTTTTTTACGGTCATTGGCTGTGAGAATTTGGGCTTTTTGTAATAAAGCATTTTGATTTAAAATTATTATTTTTGAATCACATTTTCTTAAATTCATTTTATTGATGAAACGAATATTACTTGTAAGAACCGATAGAGTCGGCGATGTTGTATTTATAACCCCAATGATCCGGGAAATTAGAAAAGCTTTTCCGGATGCATTTATAGCTACACTAACTCAGCCGCATACAAAAAATATAATGTTAAACAATCCTAATCTTGATGCAATGATTACAGACGATTTGCGAAAAGAAACTTTTTGGAATGTTGTAAAAGAAATTAGGAAATATAATTTCACTCATGGTTTGATGATGATGCCGACTGAACGCGCAGCTTATCAAATGTTTTGGGCAGGTATAAAAAAAAGAATTGGTGTCGGGCATAAACTTTATGAAATAATAACTTTCATGCAAAGTGTTTCAAGAAATAATTATACTCCGCTTCGCCATGAAGCTGATTATTGCATGGATCTTGCAAGGAAAATTGGGATGAAAACGAATAACATAAATCTGGAAATTTTTTTAACTGATGAAGAAAAAGTTGCAGCGAAGAATTTCTTGTTGAATTTTAATATTACTGAGAATGATATTAAGATTGCAATACATTCCGGTTCTCTTAAGTCGGCACCTAATTGGAGTGAAAAGAAATATCTTGAACTTATCAAAAAAATCTTAAATGAATTTTCAAATCTAAATTTAAAAATAATTCTTACTTCACAAGAAATGAGTAAAGAATTTGCAGATGAAGTAATTAAGCTTTCACCAGAAAAAATTATAGATGTTTCAAAAGCTGTTAATGATTTAAGAGACTTTATAAAAGTTATTGACCAATTTGATATTTTTATTGGGCCTTCAACCGGTCCAATGCATATTTCTGATGCACTTGGCAAAAGTACAATCGTAATTCACTGCCACCGACCGATGAGCTGCTCAATTCATCAGGGAATTATTAATAAATATTCCATAAATCTTGAAGTGACGAATGAGAATTGTAAAAAGTTTTGCAGCGCTGATCAAAATACTTGCGGCATTGAAAACGCTTTAGCTACTGATGAAGTTGTTGAAAGCATTAAAATTTTAATTAAAAAAAAGATTGAAATTCCAAAGGAATCAAAATGAAATTTTCAGAATTGAAAATACCAAAGTGCAAAAACTATAGCGGGTACAAACCATGCTTTTCTTATGAAAATTGTTTAGAGAATGGATGTCAGCATGAAAACGATCAGACAAAAATTGGAGTTAAGATTTTAATAATCTCCTTGGATGCACTTGGGAATGTTCTTGATAATACTCCGATACTTTATGCAATTAAAAGAAAATTTCCAGTCAGCACAATTCATTGGATTACAATGCCCGGTGCAGATAAAATTTTATTTAACAATCCTTTTATTGATAAAGTTTTCACTTGGATAGACGAGCAGCGAATGATTGTACGCCAAATTGAGTATGATTATTTAATGAACGCAGATAAATCCGATTATGCTTGCGCTTTCGCAAATGAGATTAATGCAAAAAAGAAACTTGGCTTCCTGTTAAACGAAGATGGAAAAATAATTCCAGCAAACGAAAGCGCAATGTACAGCTATCTTTTAGGAAACAATGATCAAAAGAAGTTTAAAGAAAACACACGAAGCGGTGTAGATATTGTTCATGAAGTTTTTGGACTAGAATATAAACAAGATCCTTACGTTTTTGGATTAACTGAAAATGAAAAAATATTTGTTGAAGATTATAAGAAAGAAATTAATTTTAATTCGGGTAAAACTTATGTAGGATTTAATACCGGCTGTTCAACATTGTTTCCAAATAAAAAAATGACAATTGAACAGCACGTAAAATTAATTTCTGAAATGTTAAAGGATGATAATCTTCAAGTTGTTTTGCTTGGAGGCAGAGAAGATACTGAACGAAATACTCAGATTTATGAATCATTTGATTTTGAAGAGCGTCAAAAACTTATAAATACTCCAACTACATTGGGATTACGCCGCGGTGCATGCTTCATGGATATTTGCGATGTTGTAATTACTGGTGATTCTTTCGGAATGCACATGGCAATCGGATTAAAAAAATATGTTATTGCCTGGTTTGGACTTTCTTGTGCAGCCGAAATTGAACTATATGGCAGAGGAGAAAAATTAACTCCGGATGATTTATGGTGCTCACCGTGCTGGAAGAAAGTTTGTCCATATAATCTTGAATGTATCCAGATGATTGATTTAGAAAAAATTATAAAATTGACAAAAGAATATTCAAAAAATAAAAACATTTAAATTTATTAATTTTGAAAATACTTTGATAAAACTATATCATCTTGAGCTTGATAATGAACATTAACTTATTTTATTATCTAACAGTCTATTATAAATTTTTATTTACAAACAATAAAAAGTTTTAAATCATGGCATACAAAATTCAAATTTATCAGCCGTCCTTAGATGGAAATGAGAAAAAATATGTAAACGAATGTCTTGACACTTCATGGATTTCATCTCGTGGTGAGTTTATTTCTAAATTTGAAAATGAATTTAGAAAATTTATTGGCGTTGAACATGCAACGGCGGTAAGCAACGGAACTGTCGCACTTCACCTAGCTTTGGTTACTTTAGGAATTGGGATTGGCGATGAAGTTATTGTCCCTTCTTTTACATACATAGCTTCAGTAAGTACAATTTCGATGACTGGAGCAACTCCAATTTTTGTGGATTCGATTGAAGAAACCTGGCAAGTTGATCCTAATGACGTAAGAAGAAAAATCACTTCAAATACAAAAGCAATTATGGCAGTGCATCTTTATGGACATCCTTGCGAAATGGACGAATTGGTAAAAATTTCAAAAGAACATAATATTTTTTTGATTGAAGATTGTGCTGAAGCTTTCGGCTCGACTTATAAAGGAAGGTATGTTGGAACATTTGGTGATTTATCAACTTTTAGTTTTTACGGAAATAAAACTATAACTACCGGCGAAGGTGGAATGGTTGTTACTAACGATGAAACACTTTATGATAGAGCATATCATTTAAAAATGCATGGCTTAGCAAAATATAGAGAATATTGGCATGACACAATCGGATTTAATTATAGGATGACGAACATTTGTGCTGCTATTGGATTAGCTCAACTTGAAAATGCAAAAGATAAAATTTCAAAAAAAAGAAAAGTAGCAGAGTTATATAACAATGCTATAAAAAGCCTTCCTATCAAACATCATGGCGAACAGAAAAATGTTTTCCATACATATTGGATGTATTCAATTTTAGTTGAATCTCCAAACGTTAGAGATTCTTTAAGAGATTACTTAAAAGCTGAAGGCATTGAAACGCGTCCAACTTTTTTTCCAGTCCACACAATGCCTATGTTTTCTCAAAAGTACCAGAAACTTCCAATTGCTGAATACTTAGGCTGGCATGGTATAAACCTTCCAAGCTATCCAGATTTGAAGCAGGAACAAATTGAGTTTATAGCTGAAACGATTGCCAAGTTTTATAAAAAATAAAAGCAGTATCAAAATTTTCTGACACTGCTTTTATGTGGAGAGAGTTTAGATAAAAATTAATTCTAATTTTTATCTATGAGTTTCAAATCAATTATTTCAACAAGAACTTAATGCCGTTCTCTATTTCCGTTTTCTCTTTTTTGATTATTCCTGTTATTATTTTCTCTTTTCATTTCTTGCGGTCTTGATCCTCGATTTTCCTGCCTAACTTGAGGTTGGTTATTCCTTTGCTGCCAAGGATTGCTTACTCTCGGTTCATTTCTATTATTTCTTTGAATCCAAGGATTTTCGTTTCTTTGTGGTGGTTGATTATTCCTCTGAATCCACGGATTATTATTTCTATTATCAGGCTGATTGTTTCTTTGAATCCAAGAATTTTCGTTTCTTGTTACCGGTGAATTATTTCTTTGATTTCTTGGGTTTTCATTTCGCGGTTGAGGAGTTACGTTTCTCTGAATTATTGAATTTTCATTTCTATTTCCAACTGCAATTCTTGAAATATCAAGAGATGACGGCCTTGTACCGCGTTTAATATCAAATATTCTTCCATCACTTCGTACCATTTGATCACGATTTGGAATAAAAGCTCTAACTATATCTGGATTTCTTCCATTGCTAATATTTCCTGGATCATTGGTTCGTTCAATTTGCTTTTCAACAATTCTGCCGCCGCTTCTTTGGCGAATAAAATCAACATCAACTCCGCGGTTTATAACTCTTCCATCAGAATAGCCGTAATTTGTTCTGTATCTTGTGTCTGAATAAATCCTATACCTAAATTGATCTGGAACGAAATGATCAAAAGGATGTGCGGCGCACATATATCTATAATTTACAAAATGCCAATACGAGTAGGGCGTTATATAATTATTTGTAAAACTAATTCCTAATCCAAAAGAAAAAGAAGCGCAAGGCGGTAAAGGAGCCCAGCCAATATAATCATCATTATATCTCCACTCTACCCAAGCTGGTGCCCAAACATTATCCGGGACCCAAATCCATCCATAATAATTATCATAATACCATCTACCATAATGAAAAACTATGAAACCAAATGGATCATAAGAATCCCAATACCAGCCGTCATCAGTCCAAACCCAATGTCCGTTTCTATAAGGTGCCCAATCATGATTTAAATGAAGCGGGCGCCATACCGTAAGTCCGCCGTCTAATTGAATCCATGAACCATAAGGCGATAAGGATGAA
>DAIEML010000119.1 GCA_027349615.1 Ignavibacteriales bacterium
AATATCCTCCAAGATCTTTTAATTTTTTTATTCCCTCCAAACCATCTTTTCCCATTCCAGTCATTATTATACCTAAAGTATATTTTCCGTAAACATCTACGACAGATTGAATCATAACATCAACTGAAGGTCGATGCAAAGTTGTTGAAGGTTCTTTAGAAATTTGAATCGAAATATTACTATTCATTTTTTTTGAAATCGTCATATGTAATCCGCCAGGTGCAATGTAGACAACACCATTTCTAACTGTCTCACCATCTTCAGCTTCTTTAACTTCTAATTCACTTAATCCATTTAATCTTTCTGCTAAAGATTTAGTAAACTTTGGCGGCATATGTTGTACAATAAAAATTGGTATTTGAATTTTTTTATTCAGCTTTGGAATTACTTTTTGCAGAGAAAATGGCCCGCCTGTTGAAATACCTAATGCTATCGATTCATATCCCAGCTTAGGAAGAAATTGTGAAACTTCATGTTTAACCGGTTCAGTTGAAATTTTAGAATTTAATCTCTGAATTCTTTTTAATCGGTCTTTTAAAGCTCTTTGTTTAACAATCTCTTTAATTTTATTAATAAGCTCTTCTTTTATCTTAATTATATTAACGTTGATATAAGAAAGCTCTTTCGGAATAAAATCGACAGCACCGTATTCCATAGCTTTTAAAGTAACTTCAGCGCCTTCAGTAGTCAAAGAACTAAGCATTAAAACCGAAGTGGGACAATCTTTCATTATTTTTTTTAATGCAGTTAAGCCATCCATCTTCGGCATTTCAATATCCAAAGTAACAATATCTGGACGTAAAGATTTTACAATATTATAACCTTCTTCACCATCTTTAGCTTGCCCAATAACTTTAATATCAGGATCACTTTCAAGCATGATCGATATTGATTTGCGCATAAAAGCAGAATCATCGATAACAACAGCTGATATTTTATTTCCCAATTTACTCTGAAATTTTATTTATTAATTCACTTATATCTAAAATCATTACAACAGTCCCATCGCCCATTATAGTCGATCCGGCTATTCCATGAATGTTTCCTAAATAGCTGCCCAAAGATTTTATGACGACTTCTTTCTGTCCGCACAATTCATCTACTTTAATTCCAAATCTTTTTTCAGCTAAGCCAACAATAACAACATATTGCCAATTTTTTTTCTCTTCATTTGATTTATTATAAAGAAGATTTTCAATTCCAACTAACGGTATTACGCTGTCCATTCTTCTTATTGCTTCGTGTCCATTTATTGTATTAATATCCTCAGCATGAACTCTTAAAGCTTCAATTACTGAATTAAGCGGAATGACAACTGTTTCAGAATTTACTTTTACAATCATTCCAGGAATAATTGCAAGAGTCAGCGGAAGTTTAACAATAAATTTCGTCCCTTTGCCAACAACTGATTCAATATTAATTATTCCGCGAAGCTTTGAAACATTTGTTTTAACAACATCAAGTCCAACACCTCTTCCGGAAACATTTGTAACTTTTTCGGCTGTTGAAAATCCAGGCAAGAAAATTAAATTATATGCTTCCTGCTTAGATAATTCCTTTGCCTTCTCTCTTGTAATCAATCCTTTTGAAACAGCTTTATCTTTTATAAATTCAGTATCAATACCTTTTCCATCATCTTCAATAGAAATTACAATTTGATTGCCTTCTTGTTCTGCTGATAAAATAATTGTTCCGGCAGATTCTTTGCCATTTTGTTTTCTAATTTCCGGGGGTTCGATTCCATGGTCCACTGAATTACGAATTAAGTGAACCAATGGATCGTTAATTTCTTCAATTAAAGTTTTGTCTAATTCGGTGTCTTCGCCTTTTATAATTAAGTTAACTTCTTTTTGAGTTTCTCTGGCAAGATCGCGAACCAATCGCGGGTAGCGATTAAAAACTTTTCCGATCTTCACCATTCTTGTTTTCATTACAACAAGTTGAAGTTCATTTGTCATTAAATCAATTTGCTTGGCTGCATCGGAAAGATCGCGGGAAATTTTCGTGCCTTCATATTCAAGAGCAACTTCAGAATTCACCTGCGCTAATCGGTTACGGCCAAGAACAAGCTCAGAAGCAATATTTAATAGCTCATCCAGTCGCTCTACATCAACTCTAATTGTATTATCGCTTTTTTTATTAATAAGATTTTTTGTTACATCTTTTTCTTCAGGCTTTTTTTCTACAGCAACAGAAACATTCTCATTCGAAATTTCTTTTTGTTTCTCAACTGCAATTTCAGAAACTACTTCTTCGATTGAATTATCATTCGAATTTTTATTTTCTAATTTATCAATTAATTTATTCAGCATTTCTACTGTTTCATCAACAGAAACATTTTCACCCAATTCTGTTTCAATAGAAATTAAAAGCTCTTTTATTTTATCATAAGATGCTAAGATCCCATCCATTAAATCAGTGTTAAGCAAAGCTTCGCCTTTACGAAGTTTATTTAAAATATCTTCACATCGGTGAGTTACTTTTGTCAGTTTATCAAGGCCAATAAAACCTGACGTTCCTTTGATTGTGTGAAACGAACGAAAAATTTCATTCAATAATTCTGCATCATCCGGGCGGTTCTCAAGTTCAATTAAATTATGATCAAGCTTTTCAAGTATTTCTTTTGTCTCTACAATAAAGCTGTCAACGATCTCTTTCATTTCTGGATCGCTAAGCATTGAATATGTATTTTCGTTTTCCATCTTTATGAAAATAGTTTATCGATTTCGTCTTGTGTTGCTTTGCCATTAATATTATTTACTAAAATATCTGCGGCATCTTGTTTTTCAGATGACTTGGTATAAATTGCATCCGGATCGAATGTTGAGCCTTCAGGAACATCAATTTTCATTTCGTTTAAATCTTTTATTTCTGTTTGATCTAAATGAATTATTAAAGATGAAAGTCTTGTCCTTACTGATTCGATCAAATGGTTAACTGCGGCTAGCTGTTGTGAAGTAATATCTTGAACTTGCAAAGAAAGTGTAATGCTGTAAACTCCATTCTTAATTTTCTTAAATGTTTCCAGCATTTCCGGAACAACAGGATTATATTGATTTAATGATTCTAATTGGTTCATAAGTTCAGATGCTTCAGCGTTGGTCGAGAAAATTTCTTTCAACCGGTTCCAAATTTTTATTCTGTCTTCATCTTTTGATTGAAAATCTTTTACTGATTTTTCAATCCTATCCATGTCAATTGAAATAGAATCAATTATGTCTAGAATTTCTGTTGTTGCCAATTCAGTTGCGCTAGAAACGTTGCTAATTTGATCTTTTGCTTTTGGAATTTTACTTGTGCTGTCTGCAATTGAAGTATTTATATCTTCAAGAAGCGGAACAGTTTCTTTCATAAAATCTATCAAGCTTTGTATAATAGGGATTAATTTTTGCCCGTACCGGAAAACAATTTTTAAATCGTTTAGTCTTTCAAAAAGATCAGTCATTGTTGTCACTTGTTTCATATTGCTTATTCCTTAAGCTGCATTTAGTATTTGATCTATTTTTTCTTTTAGAACTTGGGGAGTAAATGGTTTAACTATATAATTATTTACTCGAGCATTAAGTGCTTCAATTATATCTTCCTTCACTCCTCTTGTTGTTACCATTAAAATGGAAAGCTTGGATAATTTTGAATCTCCGCGAATAGTTTTAACTAATTCCAAACCGGAAACAGTGGGCATATTCCAATCAGTTATAACGAAATTTATTGATTCATCGACCGATAATTTGTCCAAAGCTTCTCTTCCATCACCTGCTTCAACAAAATTATCATAGCCAAGATTTTTTAGTGAGTTTATAACTATTCTCCGCATTGTAACGGAATCATCTACAACTAAAAATTTTAACGACATTTTATCTTCCTCAGTTTAAATATTTTGAAACTTCATAAGCTATTCTTTTAGGATCGAATGGTTTTATTAAATATGAATTTGCACCATATTCCATTCCCTTCTGAACTTCCTCATTTCCGCCTAAAGATGAAAGAATAATAATTGGTATTTCTTTTAGATCATCATTGCCGCGTATTGCTTTGATGAGCTCGAATCCATCGAGGTTAGGCATATTCAAATCAGTTATTACCAAATTCACTTTTTCTTTGGGTAATTTTTCAAGTGCTTCCATTCCATCTGAAACGGAAATAATTTTATAGCCTTTCATTGTTAAAGCAAATGAAACAAATTTTCTAATAGAAGGCGAATCATCTGCAACAAGAATTACTTTATTCATTTTCTTACTTTACTCCTTCTTGTAACCGACAGTTTTAGGAAAACTAACAACTGTAAAAGCTTTTGAAATCATATGCAAAGTTTCTGCGTAACCGATAAAAAGGTAACCCGCATGATTTAGTGAATTATATAAATTAGATACAACTTTTATTTTAGATTTTGCATCGAAATAAATTAAAACGTTAGCACAAAAAATTATATCAAAGTTCATCATCATGCGCATGCTTGCGTCATCGTATAAATTCAAAATCTTAAACGAAACATATTTTTTAATTTCCGGATTTACTTCAAATGCACTTCCATTTTGCTTAAAATATTTTTTCAAATAATATCCGGGCGTATTCCTAATTGAATATTCTCTGTAAATACCGGCTTTTGCAGTTTCAACTACTGCGTTGTTTATATCCGTGCCAATTACTTCAAATTCAATTCCCGGATATTTTGGTTTAATTAAATCAGAAATAATAATTGCAATAGAATAAGCTTCCTCGCCGGAGGAAGAAGCCGCGCTCCAGATTCTAATTTTATTATTTGATCTTCCTTTAGATGAAATTATTCCGGGAATAACATTCGTTACAAGAGCATCGAGCTGAGGTTGATTTCGAAAAAAGAAAGTTTCGTTAATTGTTATCGCTTCATATAAATATTTTAATTCTTCTTTATTACCGGAATTAAATCTTAAAAAATCAAAATATTCATCATAAGATGTCATACCCAAAAAATTAATTCTTTTCATCAACCTGCTTTCAAGCAAGTATTTTTTATTATCTTGAAAGAATATGCCGCAGCTGTCATAAATAAATTTTCTAAAATTTTCAAAAGCAGAATTTGAAAGAACAAGATTAGTTAAACCTTTGCCCGGGAAAGGATTTACCTGAGTTAGAACTGTATTGGGTAATTGAGTCATAAATTATTTTCGTGTTTCGTTTCAAATTGAAAATCCTGTTTTTGAGATAAAATATTTTTGGCTCTTTCACTTATCATCTCTTCAGGATCATTTGCCATCTTAGTCAATGCTGGTTCTATATGTGCTAATCTTACATTACTTAAAATTTCTAACAGCTTTAGTTTGTTCCAAATATTATCATCCTCAAGCATCTTATCCAGGAATAATACTGCTATATTTTCATCAATTGAAAACAAAAGTTCCGTTGCATATTTTCTAACTTCTTCATCTGGATCATCTAAACATTTTGAAATTGAATCTGCCAAATCTCTTTGAGAAAGATTTGGTAAAACATCTTTTATAATTGAAGGATAAATTTCAATTGTCTCTTTTGTAAGTTCTAAAAGATTTCTGATATTTCCGCTATTTTTATTTATTAAAACTGGAATTATTGACAATAAAACTAATGGCTTTTCAAATATTTTATTTTTTATTATTTCATCAAGATCAGAATCTTCTCCGTAAACTTTTAAACAAGTAGAATAAATTTCTTCATCATCAAAAGCTGTAATTAAATATACCGCTGCTTTTCTGTATTTAGGTTCGGCTTGATAAATTGTTTGGAGCAGCGCTGCTTTTGTTCCTTCATCATAAGGAACATCAAAATTAAATTTCTCTTTTAACTCATATATTGAATTGATTATCGGCCATATTATTGGACCTGAAGTTCTGCTTAACTCAGACAATAAGAAGAAAAATGATTCTTCATCGCCTATTAATCCTAAGCTTTCAATAATTGAAAATCTTATCAGATCATCTTCATCATTATATTTTAAGGTTATAAAATCCAAAGATTTTTTAGAGCCAATTTTGCCAAGTGATTCAATTATTGTCGGTTTATAAAATTCATTTCTTTCATAAAATTGGAACATCGTTTCTAAAGCATCTTCATACTTTAAATATCCAAGCGCTTCTATACATGCTAAAATTACATTATCGTTATCATTTCCCTTCATTACTTTTAAAATAGGTGCTGCTGCTGCCTGATTGCCAATCAATCCAAGAATATCTATGATGAATTTTTTATCATCATCATTTCCTGTATCGAGATAACTTAACATGGCATCAATAGCTTTGTCGCCTATCTTTAATAAAATTTCACCGGCTAAATTTCTGGTGGAGATACTTTGTGAAGAAATATATTTTATCAATAACCTTGGAATTTGCTCGCTAGGATTTATCGAAAGCATGATATCAACAGAATTCCTAACACCTTTATCCTTGTCTTCAACAAGTGAGCAGATATATTCAAGTGTATCGCTTCCTAATGATTCATTCATCAAAGTTTCGATAGCCGAACATTTATCTGCAGGATTGTCCGATTTTAGAATATCCAGGACATTACCATGCAAACTTTCTATCATTGTCATATGACTTGCCTTTGGTTAATAAAGGAATTTATAATCTTGTATTCTTTAATGAACTTCGTTCTTTAATAATTATCGAAAATTCCTTTATTATATTTAGCATAAATATTTTATTTGTACTTAAATTGCATTCTACTGAACAACATCAATGCCGATGGTAATTGTTATTATTACTAAAAAAATGTCACCTCGAAATGCAGAATATTAACCAGTTGTAAAATGATAAACAGGATTTTACATTTTACTTGTTCGCTAGATACGGACTGTAATTTTTATCAGTAACCTGAATATGATTTAACAGCCAATCTTTTAAGAAAATAATTATCTCTTGAGAAAGCACTACAGAACCGTGCAGAAACTTTTCTTCAAATTCAATTACTTTTTTTGTGAATGCTTCGTGTTCTTCTTTATGCTTTGAAAGGCCAGGGAATTTATTTTGAAGCATTAATGTTTCTTCGGCTGAAAAATGAAATTTGGTATATGAAATTAGTTCCTCAATTATCTTTCCCAATACTTCTTTACTTTTTCCCTCTTTCATCGCACTGTGGAGTTCATTTATAAGATCAACAAGTTTTTTATGCTGATTATCTAACCCATTTACATTTACACTATATTCCTCTGACCAATTAAACAGAGCCATACATCCCTTCCTGTATTTTTTCGGTTATGTTAATAGAAAATATTTTTAGTTTAAGCTAAAATTAATTTTCCCGCTGATTAAGTTTTGAAAGACTTTAATAGATATTTATTATTTACAAAAATATTTTTAATTAGTTATAATTCTCTACAAACACATTAGATTTTCCGTTGCCG
>DAIEML010000011.1 GCA_027349615.1 Ignavibacteriales bacterium
GATAAGTTCTCGCATACCAACGCCAATCCATGCCGCATAAACGAATAGCGCACCGGGATAAAAATAAAATCTATCACGCGGCTGAGGCTGCTGCTGGTTTTGGTAAAACGCGATTAGGTAGCCCATGAAGATAAACAATATTAACCAAGCCGATGCCATCTTCCAATCTTTTTTGAAAAGGAAATACAAACCAATTAATCCCATCAAGAAAGGAATTCCATAAAGTTGTTTCCACGTGGAAGGTGAATCTTGAATTGTAGAAGTTTTGCCAATATAATTCCAATATAAATATCTGTTGAACATGTGGTCGATTTGGTAGCGCCATAAGAAATCAAGATCGCTGCTGTAGTTTGTATAAATCCCTTGTTGATGGGGCTCAGCAGAAAATCTTCTTTCGAAAATTGGAAAATCTCCATACTGTTCACGATCGAGATAATACATTAATTTCTTAAAATTGTCCGGCCAATTTTCATTCATTGGAGGATTTTGATTAGAACGAATAATTATCGTAGCGTAAGTTGTAAATCCTAGAAGCGTAAATAATAAAGCCGTAGATGCAAGATTTAATAAGCTCTTTTTATTCTTTGACGACCAATAAATTACATATAAAACTATTCCTAGAATAGCTATTAAGAAAAATATGTTGGTAACAATACCGCTGCCGCCAATTGCAAGTAGTAATCCTGGAAATCCTTTAACTACTCCCGGATAAGCAAGAAGTAAAATTATTCCGGCAAAAATCAGAGGAATGTAGAAAGAATCTCTATGAAATATTTTTTTCCAAAAAGCGCCGACGTATAAAGCAGATATGCCAATCATTATCCAGACGAATTTTGAATCAAATGCTTTATATTGTTCTGGTGTAGGAGGAGTTGTACCCGTTTGAGAACTCCACAGACCAATTGCAACAACTAGAATAATTCCAAGATGAATTAAAAATATGTAAGCAGTTTTTTTGTAAGCTTCATCGTCGGTAACATATTTTTTCATCACAATTACAAAAACGAAAGTAAAAATTGCAAGCACACTCATCAAATGGACACCGAATGAAAGTCCAATTAAATAAGCCATAAGAACAATATACTTTTCGCTTCCAGCTTCTGTGGCATGTTCATTCCAAATCATCATTAACCAAACAACTAAAGAAAAGAGAAGAGTGCTGAGTGAGAAGTAATTTGATTCAACAGCATTGAACCAGAAAGTATCGCAAAATGCGAAAGCAAGTGCGCCAATTAATGCAGAGATGTAGGTAATAATTGCATCGCTGGTATTTTTGTAATCTTTTCCTCTGTAGGATTCTATTAATTTTATTATTACTAAGTACAAAATTAAAATTGAAAAAGAACCGGCAAGAACTGAAACGGTATTTATTCTGAATCCAATATTTGAAGCAAACGGAATCATTGAAAAGAATCTGCCGATTATCAACCAGAGCGGGCCTCCGGGTGGATGCGGAACCATCATTGAATAAGAAGCAGCGGATATTTCACCTGGATCCCAAAATGACACTGACGGCTGCACTGTTAAAAATAAAATAACGGTGGTTAATAGGAATACAAATGCACCTATTATCCTACGAGCTAATTTTACAGTCATATATTTTATACCTTAATAAGAATGAAAAATTATTGGAAAACCCTGAGTAAACTTATTGAAATTAGATGAATTATTCACTATTAAGAGCAACATAATTTAAAAAACCATATAGTATTTTGACGAAAATTCTCAATTTCTGTTCGGTTTATTAGGACAAATTTTTTATATCTTTGCATCTAAATTTTAAGGAGAACAATTTTGAATATAAATTTTTTGGTCATGTTATCGTTAATGTTAATTCCAATAATCACTTTTGCACAAACTGATCCAGCTCCGCAAGATACAATTACTACTTCATCAGGATTAAAATATATTATTTTACAAAAAGGAAATGGAATTCAAGCAGTTGATGGAAAGGAAGTTGCTGTTAATTATATTGGTACGCTTTCTAATGGAAAAGAATTTGATAATTCATATAAAAGAGGAAAACCGTTTAAATTTATTCTAGGTAAAAGCCAGGTAATTAAAGGTTGGGATGAGGGAATAGCTTTAATGCATATTGGAGATAAGTTTAAATTAATAATTCCACCGCAGCTCGGGTATGGAGAACAAGGCGCCGGAAATGTTATTCCGCCAAATTCAACATTAATATTTGAAACAGAACTGATGAGCGTAGAAGAGCCAAAATTATCATTAGCTGATACTTTGCTTACAACTATTTTTGAAAAAGGAATTGACTCTGCTGCTGCTCAATATCATGAGTTATATAAAACTCAAAAAGATAAATATGACTTTGACGAAGACAAAATTAATTTTCTTGCGTACAGACTTTTGAAAAACAATATGGCGGATTATGCAATCGCAATACTCAAATTGAATAGTGAAACTTATCCTAATTCATCAAACATATATGATGTACTTGGAGAAGCTTATTTGATTAAAGGCGACAAAGAATCGGCAATTCAAAATTTTGATAAAGCATTGAAATTAAATCCACAGGATACCAATGCCGAAGATATGCTTAAGAAGTTAAAAGCAAATTGAGTGAATTATAATTTTTGGAGGTAAATGGAATATTGAAAATCCAGAGAAAATAAATCTAAGATTTTAATATTCCATTTCATTAAAAAGCTATTGCTTAATTTATTGATTGAAAAATATTTTTGCTATTCTTTCGGGTACCGCTAAATCCTCACCGGAATTCGAAAGAACTATATAACTAAATTGTAATTTCGGAATTCTAAAAATTAAATTCCTAAAACCATCAAGTGCGCCGTTATGAAATAAATAATTAATCCCTTTTAGCTTTCCCTTTTTGAAACTTCCAATCATCCATCCAAAGCCATAATTAATTTCTTTTCCGTCAAACAATTTTTGATTTGTAAATGCTTCAGCTAAAGTTGATTGCTTTACAAGTTTGGTTGTATACAAACTTTGATCCCATTTAAATAAATCATTCGTATTAGAAAATATTCCACCTGCGCCGGTTGTAAATTGATCGTAATCGTCTTTAATATAAATTCCAGTACTATCTTTTATGTAACCGATTGCCCGGTTGGGAATTTTAAAATAGTTAGTTGGAGTGCAAACTAATGTTTTATTCATTCTGATCTTTGCAAAAATATTTTTCTTCATAAATTCAGCAAAAGTTTGATTTGAAATTTTTTCAACAATCATTGATAAAAGAACATAACCAGAATTACTGTATTCATATTTTGTTCCGGATGGAAAATTTAAGCTGTCTTGTTTTAGCAGCAATTGCCAAACGTCTTTATTCGAAATTCCATAAAAATTATGACTATAACCAAGCAAGGAATAATAATCTGGGACTCCGGATGTATGAGTTAAAAGATTTCTTATGGTAATATCTTTCCCGTAAGAAGGGAAGTCCGGTAAATATTTTTGAATTTTATCATCAAAATTTAGTTTCCCGCGATCATGTAAAATCATTATTGCCAAAGCAGTAAATTCTTTTGAAACTGATGCAAGATAAAAGTTTGTGTTGGGGGTAATCTTCTTTTTACTTTGCAAATTTTCAAAGCCAAATCCTTTATTATAAATTTTGTTTCCATTTTTGATGACCATAACTGCAAAACCTGGCAAATCCTTTCCGGATTTGGATGAAATTAATGAATCGAGTTTAAGAGAAGCTATTTTAATTTGCTCTTTTGTTAGATTAAAACTTGATTGAGCTTTGCTAACTTGGAGGATTGATAGAACAAAAACAATGTTAAGTAAAAGATAACTTTTCAATTTCATTTTAAACCTTTAGGTGAATGAAAAAACGATTTAACAGAATACTGAAAATATAAGTACTTAGTTTTGTTGAGTTTTACTTCACAGAATTAAGATCGATAACCTAAGTAGTTTTTCTTATATTTACCAATGTTAAATTTATTAGAATTTTGGAAAAAATATTTTGGTAAAAAAATTATTTAAATACGTAAAAGAAAAGATCAAAAATTTATCATCTGATAAAAAAAAGAAAATTACAAAAACTTCAGATCATAAGATTGAGCAAAGCAAGAAAGAATCAGTTGAAACTAAAGCTGAACAGCCATTAACTAAAAAACATCCGGTAAATAGACCTCAGCAGAATAAAAACAAAAAAGAATTCAATATAACTGAAGTAAAAGCTCATCCAATTAGAAAGCCGAATCAGTACAAAAATAATTTAGATGAAAAACCTGAAACTGATTCGTTTAAAAAAAATAGGACTAAAAAAGATTTAAAAGTTTTTGAAGATTGGGACATTTCGAAATATCAAGTTGAGGTTCAAGAAGGTAAAACAAGATTTCACGATTTAAATTTGCCTAACCAAATTATGCATGCGATTGCAGATTTAGGTTTTCAATATTGTACTCCCATTCAAAAAGAAATTTTAACACCGGCTTTGACTGGAAAAGATGCTACTGGACGCGCTCAAACCGGCACCGGCAAAACGGCAGCTTTTTTAATTACAATATTAAATAAATATTTAAAAGAAAAATCATCTTCCTCAAGAAGACCAGGCGTTCCGAAAGCATTGATATTAGCTCCGACGAGAGAATTAGTAATTCAAATTGCTAATGACGCAAAGTTGTTATCAAAGTACATAAAAATTAATATTGTTGAAATTTTTGGCGGTATGGATTACAATAAACAAAGAATCAAATTAAGAAAAGGCCCAGTCGATATAATTGTGGCGACACCGGGAAGATTATTAGACTTTATGCATAAGAAAGATGTTTATCTTGGAAATGTAGAAGTATTAGTAATTGATGAAGCAGATAGAATGCTGGACATGGGCTTTATACCTGACGTTAGAAAAATTATTCAAAACACTCCGCCCAAAATTAAACGCCAAACACTTTTGTTTAGTGCAACTTTAAGCAGCCAAGTGAAAAGACTTTCTTCAAATTGGACAAAAGATGCGATCAATGTTGAAATAAATCCGGAAAAAACTGCCGGAGAAAATATTGAGCAAATAGTTTATATTACTTCAAATGATGAAAAATTTTCTCTTCTTTTTAATATTATAACAAAACAAAAATTGGAACGGATTATCGTCTTTACAAACAGAAGAGATGAAGCAAAAAACCTTGATGGTTTGCTTACTAAATATGGAATCAGCTGCAAATTAATTTCCGGCGAAGTTGATCAACGGTTAAGATTAAAAACTTTAGATGATTTTAAAGCTGGAAATATTAGAGTGCTGGTTGCGACTGATGTTGCGGGGCGCGGTATTCATGTTGAAAACATAAGTCATGTAATTAATTATACTCTTCCTGAAGATCCTGAGGATTACGTACATCGCATTGGCAGAACCGGAAGAGCCGGAGCTGAAGGAACTTCAATCAGCTTTGCATCCGAAGATGATTCGTTTAATATTCCGGCAATAGAAAAATTTATTGGTAATAAATTAAATTGTATTTATCCACCAGAAGAGCTTTTGGAAAAGGTGAAATCTCAAACAGTTAAGGCTGAATAAATTGTGAATACGCTCGAGGCCCCCAAAATTCGTAGCCAAGATTTTCATATTTAGTTCCAGAAACGATACTTTCAATAAATCCATTTTTTTCGACTAAAACCGTGTGCCACATTAAATGGTCAGGATTAGATTTTAGAAAAAATCTTACTCTTCCTTTTAGAGCAGAAAATTTTTTAAACAATGTATCAGAATCATTTTCAAAATTTAATTTCTTAGATAAGAATTCTTCCATTAACGTTGTTCTATAATATGTGCCGCCATTCAGAGTTCCAATATTTTTGCCGTCAATAATAACATCTCTGTCATCGTAAGCAATTGCACAAAGATAATGATCAGTACTAGCTTTTATCCAATTTAATAATTTACTGCCATGATTTAAGCTGTCAGAATAATCATATTCACTATCTAGAAAAGAAATTCTTTTAATTTGATTTGGAATTTTTGAAACGCTATTTAAATAACCGAATATAAAACTGCCTCCGCCGCTGTGTCCGTCAAGAACAATTTCAGTATTAAAATTATTAAACAAATTTTTAACTGAATCAACAACATTTCGAATAACTAAATCGCCGCCTGGATGCCGCATTCTCCACCACGGCCAGCTTAACTCTTTAGTTTCTAAATAAACGACAACAATATTTATATCTTTAATTTCATTTCTCAAAAAGCGAACTTGTGCCCCAATATGCTGTATATCATAATGCCAATCCATTCCTTTCTGCATTTGTTTTCCAATTGTTTCTTCAATTGTATTCATATTAGGAAGAGCATAAAATACTAACATCACTTTCTTATTAGGATCAAAATATTCAGTTGAAGGTGCATTTATTTCAATTCTAATTTCAGGTTCGTAATTAAATGTTAAAATTTGTTCATCGAGGTACGAACTTGTTGTAAAACCTTTTAAACGAACTTCATTGTATGATTTTTTTTGTTCTTTTATTTTTGCAATTGTAAAACAATTTGATGACGAAATTGCAAGCAAAATCCCAATTAGTAATATTTTGGATTTAATTTTCAAATAACTCATTCTTTTCATTTAATTATAACTTTGATGCATTTAATATAATAAGAAGTTCATTTAATATTTCTTGTGTAAAATAAAAAAAAAGTTTATTCTTATTATTAAGGTTTCCAGGTATCTTCAAAAACAACAGCATTTCTCAAAAACGAGGTGAAACCATGTATTACTCGGTACTTAAGAAATTTGCGGTAACTGCTTTTATATTAATAAATTTTTCATGTACTTCAGTTATTTATAAAAATATAATTCCTTCTTCTAATAAGAAAAATTATGATAGCGAATTTCCATATAATGATGGTTCAAAACAATTAGAAGAAATTGGCAACTCAATTTATCGAGTTAACAGCCTCGCATTTTATAAAGCATATGTTTTTGATGAAGACAGCAAAATAAAATTGAAAGATTTAAACGATGATGTAATTAAAAATCGATCAATAAAAACTACATATATGGATAAATCTAGTTCGGGTACAAGCACCTTGATATATAGCTTGAATGGAACAGTTGCATTATTAACTTGCGCGCATGTAATTGATTTTCCAGATACAATTGTATCGTATTATTCCGACAAGCAAGGTACGTTTTCAGATAACGTTCAAAGTATAGCTTTTATGAGCAGAAGATTTATTTACGTTGCCGGATTTCCGGAAGGAAGTGAAGTGAACGAAATTTTGTCGGACAAATCTTTGGATGTTACAATTATCGGAAATAGTTATAGTTCAAAGTTTGAAAGATTATTCCATGTTTTTAATTATCCATTCGGTAAAGCAAAAGAACTTTCGTGGGGAAATTTTGTTTATGTTTTTGGTTTCCCATTAAATTATAAAATGATTTCCAATGCAATTGTCAGCAATCCGAATTATGATCGCTCAGGTTCCTTTTTTATTGATGCAGTTGTAAACAGAGGCTATAGCGGCGGACTTGTATTGGCGGTTAAAAACGGCATTCCAAATTTCGAGTTAGTCGGTATTATAGAATGGGTTCCAGAAGAAAATGAAAATATTTTAGAACCGGCGCCGCTTGAAGAATCAATAAAATACAATCCGCTTGTTCCGTATAAAGGTGATATTTTTGTTAAACAACAGAAACTTCTTAGATATGGAATAACAAAAGTTATTCCCATGGAATCTATTGAAGATTTTTTGATTAAGAATAAAGATTTCTTTATTCACAACGGATATTATTTCAGTATTTATAAAAACTAAAATTAAAATTTTAGTTTTTAACTCGCTTTTAATAATAATATGCTAAATTCAGTTTGTTCATTAGGAACTGAATCGGCATAAATTTCGGCGTCATGCCAGTTAACAATTGCCTTCACAACCGATAATCCTAAACCAACTCCGCCTGTTTTTCTGTTTCTGGAAGATTCAACTCTATAAAATCGATCAAAAATTTTAGGAAGAGATTCTTTAGGAATACCTTCACCTTTATTTATAACACTAATTTTTATTTTATCGGATTCGCAATTTTCGCCTTTAATCCAAACGACGTTGTTTTCCTCGCCGTATTTAATCGCGTTATCAATTAAATTAGTTAAGGCTTGATTCATTAGTTCTTTATCAATTTCCACATAAGAATTGGAATTTGAATTTACAGCAATTTGGATATTTTTTTCCGCGCCTAAAATTTTTAAACTATCACCAATGTTTTTAAGAAAATCATCCAGTGAAATTTTTTCTTTCTTAATATCAATTAAAGAATGATCAATTTTTGAAATGAAAAATAGATTATCAATAATTTTTGTTAATCTAATTGTTTCCTCATAATTGCTTTGAAGAACTTCAATATATTCAGAAGGAGTTTTGGGAGATTTAAGAGCAATTTCAGTTTCGCCTCTTAAAATTGTTAGAGGTGTTTTAAGTTCATGAGCCGCAGAAATTGAAAATTGATTCATGTAATCAATTGAAGTTTTTATTCTGCTTATCATTTCATTCATTTTTTTCACAAGTCTGCCGTATTCATCGCTATACTTTTCTCCGCCGATTTTTTCATCAAGATTAAGCGCAGTTATCTCCTCAGTTTTTTTAATGATGGCGTCAATTCTCGATAGAGATTTTGCAGAAATAGCCGCTCCACCCAAAATTGAAACAAGGAAAAAAATTGGTGCAAGCAAAATAAAAATATGAATAAGGCTGCTTAAGGTTTGCGATATATGCTGGATTGGAAAGGCGACAAATATTGTATAATAATTTGAATTTACTTTGACACATCTAATTGGCTTTTGTGAAAGTGTTGTATCAGAAAAATAGAAAAGGTTTATCGGCGATTTTCTTTGCGGAAAGAAAAGAGTATCGTCATTTAAGTTTGCACTTCTGAAAACAATTTTATTCTTTGAATTAATTTGGATGTAATTGTTTCTAAGATTGAAAGCAACTTCATTGTAAATTACATCCCAAACTAAATCTTCAGGATCGGTGTAAATTGAATCTGGAACAAAGTGATCAATATCCATGTGTTTTTCGGAGACTAATCTTAAAATACCTTTAGCTTGAGTTTTAAGAGCAAGATCAAGGTTATCCATCAAAGTATTATAAAGGTAAACATAGATTAGTACTCCTAAAAGTATTTCTAATATCAGAAATAAGGTTGAATACCAAAGTGTGGCTTTAAATCGAGTTGATGAAAAGAAATTTTTAAATTTTTGAAACATAGAACCAAAAAAAATTAGTCACTGTCTTTTAAAATATATCCAATTCCTCGAATTGTGTGAATTAATTGTTTATCAGAATTGTTATCAATTTTTGTTCTTACTTTATTTATATATACATCAATAATATTTGTTTCGGTATCAAAATGGTAATCATAAACGTGTTCAATAAGTTTTGTTCTGGAAATTACTTTGTTAGAATTTCTCATTAAGTATTCAAGAATTGAATATTCTTTTGGAGTTAAAATAATTTCCTGGTTATTTATTAAAACTTTATGCGACTGAAGATCTAAAATCAAATCTCCTACTTTTAAAATTGAAGATTTTGATTTTTCATTTCTTCTTAACAAAGCTCTTAATCTAGCAAGCAATTCCTCAAAAGCGAATGGTTTTGTTAAGTAATCATCTGCGCCGGAATTTAATCCTTCAACTTTATCTTTCAAACTATCTTTAACAGTTAACATTAATACAGGTGAAAGAATATTCCTTCTTCTAATTTCCTTTACCAAAGAAATTCCATCCAAATATGGAAGCATTATATCCATGATAATAATGTCATATTCCTCAGAAGTGATTAGCTTGAGACCTTCTTTACCGTCATAAGCAATATCCACGGCAAAATATTCCTCTTCTAGGCCTTTTTTAATAAAGGAGGCAACCTTTTTTTCATCTTCTACAATTAAAATTCTCATGAGAGAAATATAAATAAAAAAGGAGAGTCATGAAACTCTCCTCTTTTTAGCAATATTATGAAAAAGAAATATTACTTCTTTTCAGAAGCTTCTTTCTTTTCAGCTTTCTTGGTTACTTTTTTAGTAGCTTTCTTTTCTACTTTCTTGGTAGCTTTCTTTTCAGCTTTTTTCTCAGCTTTCTTTTCTACTTTCTTAGTAGCTTTCTTTTCAGCCTTTTTTTCAGCTTTCTTTTCTACTTTTTCATGTTTCATTGTGTGTTCTTTTTTCTCAACTTTAGCTTTTGTTTTTTCTTTAGCTTGTGGTTTATCTTGAGCAAAAGAAGCACCAATACTAAGTGTAAATACGAATGCAACTAAAACTACCAAAGACATGATTCGAGATTTCATTAAAATACCTCTTATAAAAATTTTGTTGTTAAAAATTAATTTCTAACAAATCCTACTTGAATTTGCTAACCAAACATATTTTAATAAAATTAATAGAAGCTTAATAAAAGATTAAAAAAAATTAATCTGTGTAATCTTCACAAAAAGTTCAATATTTAATCGAAAAAGGAAGAATAGCTGAATATTATTCAAAGAATAATTTCAAAAAGTAGTTTGAAAATTAAAATTTAGAGTTGAAGGCAAAGTTGGCGAATTATTCGCATCTACAGAAATATTCCAACCTAATTCAGTAGATTGTTTTTTATTAAATTCGGATACCAATCTAACTGCATTTATAGCACTTGCAATTCTATTTAGAATTAAAGCGCCGACAATAAATCTTAAATCATTATGTTCTTGCTCGCTGGAAACCCACATATTTCTATAGTTTTTTCTATTTGCTGTTGTCTGCCAATTCCAATAATTTTTTGACGGATCTAACATTTTATCAAAACTTTGTTGTAGTGCCATTGCATTGTTGTAATCGTCAATGCTCATATAATCACCAATGGTTGCGAAATAATCGCCATTTTTGTTTTGTGTATTAACCATTCCAGCGGATGAAGCATAGGAAATATAGCGGTCTTTAAGCCAATTGCCATAAGTATTCATTCCAAAATAAATTCCCCATAAACTTCCTTCAGCAATTGTAAAATATTTTCCGGAAGAATAAGAATCCGCATAAAGTTCGCCCATTCCAGGCAAAAGAACAGAATACAAAATGGCCAAACCAGTGTTTTTTTTATTAACAGAATTTTCATTTAAGAAAGTTTGTTGATAATTTTTCTCAACTTTAATTTTTTTAATTGAATTTTGAAGCTCTAAATAATTTGAATAAAAATTTGTTTGTGAAAAAGTGCAAGTTGATAAGATAGCAACGAGGATAAGAATTTTTTTCATTTTTTATTGTAAGTTTAATCTTTAACAAGCAATTAAATCAATAGATTTTTTCATCTCTTTTATTTTACCAGCGCAAAAGTTTTTGTGAACTTCCGAGATCAAAACTGTCGATAACTGATTAACATATTTTTGATCATATTCTCCGCTAACCCTAACATAATTTGAAGAAAAGCCTTTCATAATTCCGTCATCATTTTCAGCTTCAAAAAGAACTTCAAGATTTTTGTCAATCATTTCGGTATAAAATGCGTATCGTTTTTTTTCGCTTAAAATTCTAAGCATATTATTTCTCCTTTTTCGCTCATGAACATCAACAGATCCTGGCAAAATAATAGCGTTTGTATTTGGCCTTTCAGAATAAGTAAAAACATGTAAATATGAAATTGGCAGTTCATTTAAATAATTATAGGTCTGAAGAAATTCTTCTTCAGTTTCTCCAGGGAATCCAACGATAACATCAACACCAATTCCAGCATCAGGAATTTTATTTCTTATTTTATAAATTAAATTTGAGTAATCCGATATTTTATACCTTCGCTGCATAGCTCGAAGAATTTTTGTGCTGCCGCTTTGAAGTGGAATATGAAAATGATTACACAACTTTTCGCTTTGAGCAGTTAATTCAATTATTTCATCTGTTAGCAAGTTTGGTTCAACTGAACTTATTCTAATTCTAAACTCTCGGGGAACCTCAACCATCTTTTGAAGAATATAAAATAAATTTGTTGAAAATGCTTTTCCATAATCTCCAACATTTACTCCGGTTAAAATTATTTCTTTATATCCGTTAGCAATTAATTTATTAAATTCAGAAATAACGTCTGCTGGATTCATGCTTCTGCTCGATCCTCTAGCCAATGGAATGGTACAGAAAGAACATTTATAATCGCATCCATCTTGAATTTTAAAGAATGCTCTTGTTCTTGTGTCTGCATCAGTTGAATGGGCCGTACCGAATTCATTTAATTGTTGTGTAGGTGAGACGTAAATACATGCTAAATCTTTTTTATCAAAATCTTCCAGCAATGAAAATAATTTGAATTTTTCATTGCTTCCTAGAACTGCATCCACCCCATTGATTTTAGAAATATCTTCGGGTCGAAGTTGGGCATAACATCCGGTAACAATAATAAATGCTTCTGGGTTTTGTTTCAGTGCTCTTCTTACAAGCTGGCGGCATTCTTTCTCAGCGTTTTCAGTTACACTGCAAGTATTGAAAACGTAAACATCAGCTTTTTCACTGAATTCTACCACTTGAAATCCTCTATTTAAGAACTGATTTCCAATAGTAGAGGTTTCCGAAAAATTTAGTTTACATCCGATTGTATGTAATGCAACTTTATTTTGCATAGTAAAAATGTTTAAAAATTAAGAGCGGGGTATATTCCCCGCTCTATTTACGAAAAAAGGAAAGCGAATTTATTTTTTATCTGTTTGAGCTGAACGATCTTCTTCATTCACTTCAAAAATAGGGAAATCAGATGCATCAATTGCAGTTGTTTCAGCATTTTGAATTTCCTGAACATTAACTCGATCAAATTTATGTTTATCTAAATATGAACGAATTTCTTCTTCATTTTTATCTTTCAATGCTGCAATTGCACTTAATACTATTTTCTTATTTTCCTTGTCGAATTCAATTACCTTTAATGGAATAATATCATCAACAGGGAAATGATTTGCAATATTTTTTATTTTAGTTGTAACTAACTGAGTCCCAGGAACAAAACCATCAACATGCTCAGGCAATTCTGCAATTAATCCTTTTTCAATTATTCTTACAACTTTGCCTTGAGTTTGAGTTCCAACAGAATAAAGTCTTTCAAATTGTGACCATGGATTTTCTTCAACTTGTTTATGCCCAAGTGAAATTTTCCTTTGTTCAACATCAACTCCAAGAACAATAACTTCAAGCTTTTCACTTTTCTTTACAACTTCACCGGGGTGGCGTATTTTTTTAGTCCACGATAAATCTGAAATATGAACTAAACCGTCAACGCCAGGTTCAAGTTCAACGAAAACGCCGAAGTTTGTTAAGTTGCGAGCTATGCCTGAATGCCTTGATCCAACAGGATATTTATGCATTAATGATTCCCAAGGATCTGGTTCCAATTGTTTGATGCCTAAAGAAATTTTCTTTTCATCTTTATCAAGACTTAAAATAATTGCTTCAACAACTTGTCCCATTGAAACAACTTGAGAAGGATGTTTAATGTGTTGAGTCCAGCTCATTTCAGAATTATGAATTAATCCTTCAATACCTTTTTCAATTTCGATGAAAGCGCCGTAGTCGGTTAAAGAAACAACGCGACCGGAAACTTTATCGCCAATTTTATATTTGTTGTCAATGTCTTCCCAAGGATGAGGAAGAAGTTTTTTAAGACTGAGTGAAATTCTTTTCTTTTCTTCATCAAAATCTGTAACAACAACTTTAATTGTCTGATCAAGTTTTACTACTTCATTTGGATGATTAATTCTGCCCCAGCTTAAATCAGTAATATGAACTAAACCATCAACGCCACCAAGATCAATGAATACACCGAAATCTGTAATTGCTTTAACAGTACCTTCAAGTATTTGGCCTTTTTCAAGACTGTTAAGAATTGCATATCTCTGATCAGCAATTTCTTCTTCAACAAGTACTTTGTGTGAGACAACAACATTTTCAGTAGGAATATTTACTTTAACAACTTTGAAGTCCATTGTCTGTCCAACGAAAGCGTCAAAATCTCTAATCGGGCGAATATCAATTTGTGAACCTGGAAGAAATGCTTCCATTCCAATAAGGTCAACAACCATTCCGCCTTTAATTCTTTTAAGAATTTTACCTTGAACAATTTCACCAGTTTCATGAGCGCGTACAACTTTTTCCCAGATTCTCAAGAAATCAGCTCTTTGTTTGCTGAGAACAAGATTTCCTTCTTGGTCTTCTACACTTTCAAGAACAACTTCAACTTCATGACCAACTTTAATTTCTTCATTCTCATTAAATTCATTTTTAGGAATTGAACCTTCTGATTTGAAACCGACATCGATAATTACATTATCACCTTGAATTCTAACGATCTTCCCCTTTATAAGTTCGCCTTCTTTTACATCTTTAAACGAATCAGAATATAATTTAGCCAATGTGAAAAATTCTTCCTGTGAATATTCCTCATTGTTAAATTGTTTCTTCGCTTTTTCATAATCACCAGTAGTCGTTGTATATTTCTTCGATTCTTTAGCCACTTCGGACATTAATCCTCCTAATATATAATATTGATTTCTGCATTATTTCTTAAAGTCATCGGAAAAGGAATAAAGCAGAAAATTTAGTTTTACATAAATAATTTAAGATGACTTTTAAAATTTATTTTTTGTCGATTTTTATTTCTATCAATTTTAAAATTTTATCAACCTGTTCCTGAATGCTAATATTGGATGTATCAACTTCAATTGCGTCCTGAGCCTTCATCAATGGGCTGACATTTCTTGTTGAATCAATTTTATCTCGCTGCTCAATATTGGCTTTTATTTCATCAAGTGAGATATGTACGCCTTTATCTTCATATTCTTTTGTCCTTCGGCTGGCTCTTTCATTAATTGATGCTGTAAGAAATATTTTTACATCAGCGTTTGGGAAGACAACCGTTCCGATATCTCTTCCTTCCATTACAACGCCATTTTTTTCTTTAGCAAGTTCACGCTGCCTATTAACTAAAGCTTTTCTTACACCTTCAATTTTACTAATATCGCTGACTTTAGAATTAACTTCTTGAGTGCGGATTTTATCAGTAATTTCTTTACCGTTTGTATAAACGTGAGTTTCACCGTTTTTGAATTCTAAATCTAGACCGGAACCTTTTGCGAGTTCAATTATTGCATCATTATTTTGAAGAACATTATTTTCTATAGCCAAAAAAGTGATGGCTCGATACATTGCGCCAGTATCAATATACAAAAACCCTAATTTTTGAGCTACTAGCTTTGCCGAAGTACTTTTGCCAGATCCAGCAGGGCCATCAATTGCGACGATTAACCTTTTTAACATAGACTGCAAAATTATATAATATTTGTCAATTTTTCAAAAAATATAAAGAGGAAAATATTTCTTAACAATAAGTTAAAATATTTTATAGAAAGTAATTACGAAATGTTGAAATTTGAAGTTTATTTATATTATTAAACTTTTGTGATTTGTGTTTTTAAGTAATTTCTTGACCGCCTAATTCATTTATAATTGCGTCGGCAAAAGAATTTTGAGGTAAATCTTTTTTCCCATTCACACTGGGAGTTTTAGAGCTTTCATCATCTAATTTTTCTTCAACTTCATCTTTATTTTGATTAGTCGCAAAATTAAAGGACATTTTTTTACCGTAATATTCAAGAGTTTTTTTTGAAATGTAATCTTGATTATTTTTCACTATTTCTTTGCTATGCTGATCCTCGCATAATATCGATAATTTGTTTCCATCCAAACTAACTAGTTTTAAATTTTTAATTACCGGTCCAAAGATTAATCCTTTTTCTGAACAAACAGATTCCACAAATCCAGCCCATTTTTGTACAACGGTTTTAAAATTAAATTGAGGGTCTTCAATGTTGCTTGCTTCAAGTATTTTTGATGGGAGCGAGTTATTTACTTTTCGGTCCTCTGTTTTTTTTTCAACGTTGGTTTGAGACGGATTATTTTCCGGGATAACTATTTTCTGTTTATTTTGTTCAGTGAATGAATTAGTTGCGGAATTAATATTGTTATTTAAATCAGAAATAATTTCGCTTATAGTTGATGATTTTTCCAAACCAATTAAATGACTTAAAGAAATTTCAATCTTCAATTTTTGATTTTGTGAATATCTTAATTCTTGCTGAGTTTTATTTAAAAAATTAAGTAAACGCAAAGTATCACCTTCAGAAAATTTTTCAGCATATTCGAGGTAGCGAATTTTATAAATATCTGCTGCTTCCACAAGATTAGCATTTTTACTTAATACAACGGTCATGATATTTCTAAAATGTTCTATCAAGCCATCCATAAAATCGATGAAGTCCCAGCCGTTGTCATAAATCTTTTTTGAAACTTCAAAAACAGATTTGAAATTTTTAGACAAAACTGCATCTGAAATAGTAAAATAAATTTCATCATCGATTAAGTTTAGCATTTTGGAAACAGTGGCGTTATCAATTTTATTTCCGCAGAAAGAAACAATTTGATCGAAGAAACTTTCCGCATCGCGTAATGCGCCGTCGGCTTTCTTAGCAATGATGGTTAAGGTTTTGTCATCGATTGAAATTTTTTCACTCTCAGCAATTTGGTTGAGCAAAGATTTTATAGTATCAAGTTGAATTCTTCTGAAATCAAATCTTTGACAGCGCGAAATGATAGTTAAAGGAACTTTGTGAATGTCAGTAGTTGCGAAAATAAAAACTGTATGCGCCGGAGGTTCTTCCAATGTTTTTAAGAAAGCATTGAAAGATTCCTTAGTAAGCATGTGAACTTCATCGATGATGTAAATTTTGAATTTGCCTTTTGTTGGTGCGTATTTTACAGAATCTCGCAAAGTTCTAATCTCATCGATGCCGCGGTTAGAAGCTCCGTCAATTTCAATAATGTCTAAAGATTGTGTCGTCTGAATTGAAGTACACATTTCACATTCGTTACAAGGTTCAGCATCGATCGGATTTAAGCAATTAAGAGCTTTAGCAAGAATTCTGGCAGTAGTAGTTTTACCAACGCCTCGCGGTCCCGCAAAAATATATGCATGAGCAATTCTGTTGCTGCTAATAGCATTTTTTAAAGTTACAGTTATATGTTCTTGCCCAACAACATCTGAAAATTTTTGTGGCCGCCATTTACGAGCCGTTACTACAAAAGCCATTTAATTCCTTTAATTGATTTTGAAAATTATAATGATGCAATCAAAGAATATTTAATGATAAAAAAATTACAATTTCTTCCAGATACTTTTTATCTATTTCGTCAAATGAATTATATTCAGAGCTGTCAAGATCAAGAACTCCAAACAGTTTTTCGTCTTTTAAAATTGGAACGACGATTTCTGATTTTGAATCAGCATCGCAAAAAATGTGTCCTGGAAATTTATTTACATCCGGGACAACCACAGTTTCCTTTTTCAACGCTGAAGTTCCGCAGACTCCTTTACCAATTTCGATATTAGTGCAAGCTACTTTACCTTGAAACGGACCAAGGTAAAGTTGTTTGCCGTCGAATAAATAAAATCCAACCCAGCTAATTTTATTAAAAGTTTGTTTTAGTGCGGCACTTAGATTTGAAAGATTAGAAATCAAATTTTCTTTTTTATCGAGCAAAGATTTTATTTGATGAATCAACTGAACATACTGCTCGCCTAAAGAGAGATTTTTATCTACAAGAATTGTCTCTGCCAATTATTTTACCTTCTTTTTTGCAGTATTTGTTTTTTGTGTCTTTTCTACTTTGAAAACAAAAGGGATAGCATCTTCGATTTTTTCAATCGGAATAATTTTTAAATCTTCTTTTACAGTGTCTTGTATTTCTTTCAAGTCAACTTCATTGTCCTTTGGAATTAGAATAGTATGAATATCATTTCTTTTTGCGGCTAATAATTTTTCATTTAAACCGCCGATAGCAAGAACATTACCACGCAAAGTAATTTCTCCGGTCATTGCAACATTGTTTGATGCCGGACGGCCGCTTACAGCAGATAATAAAGCCATTGACATTGTAATTCCGGCAGACGGACCGTCTTTAGGGATCGCGCCTTCAGGAAGATGGATGTGAACTTCCTTTCCTTTGAAGAAATTAGGATCAACTCCAAATTCTTTTGCTTTGGAACGAATGTAACTTAAAGCAGCCTGGGCTGATTCTTTCATTACATTTCCCATTTGTCCGGTTAAGGTTAATTTCTCAGAGCCATTCATGATTGTTACATCGACATTCAAAATCTCTCCGCCGACGCTTGTCCATGCCAAGCCAGTAACACTTCCAACTTTAAATTCTTTATCGTGTTTGTGCGATCTGTAGCGGGGAACTTTTAAATAATCTTCAATTTTAGCTTCATCAACAATGTATTGATGATGGGCCTTGTTCTTGCCATTGGAAGATTCTTTAAGCACAATATCTCTTGCCAGTTTTCTGCAAACAGAAGCAAGTTCTCTTTCTAGATTTCGAACGCCGGCTTCGCGAGTATATTCTGTGATTATCTTTCTAATAGCTTCATCTGTTATAGTAACATTTTTATTCCTTAATCCGTGGCTTTCCAATTGCTTTGGAATTATATGCCTCTTTGCAATTTCAATTTTATCATATTCCAAATAACCTGGCAGCTCAATAATTTCCATCCTATCTTGAAGGGGAAGCGGTATATTATATCTAACATTCGCAGTTGTTATAAACATTACCTGAGATAAATCGTAATCAACTTCAATGTAATGGTCATTAAAAGTATGGTTCTGTTCGGGATCTAAAACTTCAAGCATTGCTGATGACGGATCGCCTCTGAAGTCCATGCTCATTTTGTCAATTTCATCAAGAAGCATTACAGGATTTATTGTTTCAGCTTTTTTCATCGATTGAATTATCTTGCCCGGCATTGAACCGATATAAGTTCTGCGATGTCCGCGGATTTCTGCTTCATCTCTAACTCCGCCAAGACTTATTCTTACAAACTTTCTTCCGAGAGCACGGGCGATAGATTTTCCTAAAGAAGTTTTACCAACTCCTGTAGGTCCAACAAAACATAAAATTTGTCCGCGCATTTGTTTTACAAGATTCAACACAGCGATGTGCTCAATAATTCTTTCCTTGGGTTTCTCTAATCCAAAATGATCTTGGTCCAGAATATTTTGTACATGTGAAATATCCAAATTATCTTTTGTTTTCTTTGACCAAGGAATATCTATAAGCCAATCGAGATAATTTCTGATCACAGTCGATTCCGGTGAACTTGGCGGAGTCTTTTTTAACTTGTTCAATTCTTCAATAGCTTTCTCGCGGACAAGTTTAGGCATTTTAGCTTTTTTAATCTGCTCTCTGATTTTTGCATACTCCGGCGTCGCATCTTCTTCATCGCCAAGCTCATCTTGAAGAATTTTTATCTGTTCTTGAATAATAAACTTGCGCTGCGTCTTCGCAATATTCTCTTGAACCTTGTTGTCGATTTCTTTTTCGATTCTTAAAATGTCGATTTCAGAATTCAATAATTTTATTATTTCATAAAATTGTTCTTTAAGTGTAAACTTCTGCAAAATGCCCTGCTTAACCTCGATGAGCTGATTAATATTTGCGGCAACGTAAAATAATTTTCTATCAGGTTCTTCAATGTTTTCAAAAGCGGAAACAGCTTCGCTAGGAACATTCCGGCTGATCTTCACATAATCTTTAAATAATTGAGACATTTGACGCACGAGTGCATTCATCTCGTGGTCCTGTTCAAATTCTGGCACAAGAACTTCAATCTTTGCTTCGAAGAAATTTTTGTTGTCGGTAAATTCCAATATTCTTCCGTGCAATAAACCATCGACTAAAATCTTCATTAAACCGTTTGGCAGCTTAAGGATTTGAACGATCTTTGCAA
>DAIEML010000120.1:0-7024 GCA_027349615.1 Ignavibacteriales bacterium
GTAATAGCATTGCTCAATACGGTCGTGTCATTATATTACTACGTAAAAGTTTTAAAACATATGTTCCTTGATAAGTCAGAAAAGGAAATTCCGGTAATATCAACTTCATACTCATCAGCAATATTATTGATTGCGATTGTTGCCCCAATTTTAATTTTTGGAGTTTATTTCACTCCATTAGTTGATCTTGCTAAAAGTTCAATTACACTTTTAGGATTTTAGTAAGGAAATTATACTATAATAAAGCCCGCTTAATATTGCGGGCTTTATTATTCTAAATATAATTAGATAATAATAAACTAAAATGGTGCATTTACAACAAAATAAAATCTTCCATGAGGATTATATCGATAATATATTCCGCCGAATAAATAAAATCTTACTCCACTGAAGCGAACCACTTTATAATCTCTTGGAATGTAAGTAACTCTAATTCCCAACGGTGCATTTACCTCTACATAACCTTCAGATCTTCTCTCATAAAATTCACCTCTATGAAAATAATAGTGATGATCTCTAAATCTAACTTCTCGATAATCGTCCTCACGTTTGCCCCACCTATGTTCATCTTCGTGTTTGTACCATGTATTGCTCTTCCCTTCTTCATGGTGTTCATCCTCATGATGTTTATACCATCCCTCATGACGGCCATTGTCATGGTGTTCCTCTCTACCATCTTGAGCAAAATTATTAGTTGATAATAAAAGTATAAAACTGGCAATTGCTAATAAGAAATAAATTATTTTCATCTTATTATTTTTCATAATTGTATCCTTTCACATTAAAAATACTAAATCTAAACACATTTATTCTAATGCGAAATTAATAAAATGTTTTTATGTAGATGTTAAATAGATCATTGGCATAAATTTTAACACCATATAAACAATTCATCAAATTGGAATATAGTATTTCTATTTTAACAAATTAATTTCGCAATATTATTAAATAATAAATATTTGATTCTGAAGTAATAATTAAATGTTGAAATCAAAATAAATGTAAGTATTTATTTTCTTTTGATAAGATTGCGTTTTATAATCAGATAAATAGATAAGTAAATTGCAATTAATCCGAGTGAAAATATCTCCCAATGAAAATAGTTCGGAACATAGCTTGATAACATTTCATTTAAAGAATTATTAGTTTCAATTGAGATAGCATTTCTATCGAAGCCCTTAAAAAATATCATTGCTGAATAATCCCAAATAAAAGATGCAAAGATTAATACTGCGCCAAGATATATTAAGAACCATTCGAAAAACTTTAATTTGAGATTCGAATTATGGTTTTCAATGTACAATAAAACTGATGCAAGTATTATCATGGTAACAGAAATTATGATTGGAGAAATAACAGGTCCAACCCACGGAATCGGAATTAGGAAGAGAATATCCCAGGTAAAAAACGAAGACGGCCAATCCAACAAAAGTTTTAGGCCGATATAATAAACAATATCCCATAGTGCAAAGCTCAAAAGGAAATATGAAAAGATTTGTAATTTATTTTTGCTGGCTATCCATGCGATTGAAACCAGCATAATTAAAGTACATGTTTCGCGTAATAATTCAACTTTAATTATTTGATTAGAGATTATAGCTAATGGAAATTTGAATCCGTTTGGATAATATATTTGCCTTAGATAGACAACAACTATAGCTTCAAGAATTCCCATTGCTACAGAATAAATTGATAATAAGATCAATTTCTTTTTGATATTTATTTCCTCATAAAAGTATTTTTAGAATATTATTTTATAATGGGAAAATTAAATCGGATACAATTCCAATTATCAAGTAAATATTATTATGAACTTGTTAGAATTTAATTAAATTTGCTTCAGTATCAATTATAAAAGTATCTAACGTTATAAATAAATTATAAATTTATTTTCCACCAAATAAAATTTAAATTTTATTTTTTTCAGTCAATAATAAAAAAAAGGAGCTACTAAAAATTTAGTTAGCTCCTTTAATATCAGAATCTAAGTAATATTTCTAAACTTGATTAAGAACTTTCAAATTATTAACAAACTCTACTGCACTTAAAGCTGCAATTGTTCCATCCGCAACAGAAGTAGTTATCTGTCGATATCTTTTCTTAATTGAATCTCCCGCTGCAAATACTCCAGTTACATTAGTTTCGAGATTTTCTTTTGTAATAATTTCATTCCATTGATTTAATTCAATCAAACCCTTAAACATTTCAGTATTGGGTTTGTAACCAATGAAAATGAAAACACCATCAATATATATCTCAAAAATTTCTTTAGTTCTTTGATTTTGAATTCTAACCTTTTTTAAAGAATCTGAGCCTATAAATTCTATTATCTTTGATTCCATAATAAAACTTATTTTAGAATTCTTTCTTGCTTCTTCAACAGCTTGCGGGAAAGCTTGAAAATTATCAAACTGATGTACAATAGTTACTGAAGTCGCATATTTAGTTAAAGATACTGCTTCTTCAAGCGCAGAATTTCCGCCGCCTACAACAATTATATTTTTATCCTGGAAAAAATCCCCGTCACAAGTTGCGCAATATGAAATTCCTTTACCTTTAAATATTTCTTCGCCAGTAACTCCTAATGATCTTGAGCGGCCGCCAGTGGCAATAATTATTGCATTGGCAGAGTAAACATCTTTATTATTAACTTCAACAGTTTTGATATCCCCCTCTATATTAAGATTAGTAATCTTTAGATTTGATTTAATTTTACATCCGAAATTTTTTGCCTGATTCTTCATGATATTTGCCAGCTCATAACCGCTGACACTTTCAACTCCTGGATAATTAGCAATCTCATGAGTTAAAATCATTTGTCCCCCGGCAGTTCCTTCATTTAATATTAGAGTATTCATCTTAGCTCGCGATAAATAAATTCCTGCCGTTAAACCGGCAGGTCCGCCTCCAATAACAATAACATCAAAATTATAATTGTCCATATAAATATTTAAATATTATTCGTTAATATTATTCTTTACCAAAATTCTTGTTTAATATATCTGTTACTTGTTCCATCGTTTGAATACTACTTGTAGCTTTAACAACTTTTCCGTTTTTGAAATAAACAGTAAAAGGAATTCCATAAAAGTTGCTGCATTCTTGTAAATTTGTAATAACGTGTGAATGAGGAGCGTCAAATTCTAAATCTCTAAATGCAACGTGTTTATATTCACCTTCTATCTCTTCCATTATCCCATATACCGGAATACACATTGGCCCCATTCTTCCGCAGCAAATCATAACATTTTCATTTTGTTCAATAACATTTTTGAATTCTTGTTCGGATAAGATGTGTTTAAGATTTGTTCGTAACATTTTCTACCTTTCTAATTTTAGTTTAATTATTTTATTTGAATAAAATTATTTTTAGAGCTTTATAATTCGATGGTTGAAATAGAATTTGGTTTCAATAGTTTCTAAATAAAGTGCGAATTTTTTTAACTTTTAGAATTATCACCAAGAATTGAATCTTGAAAATCAAATAGATAGTTTTGTTTTAGATATAAACTTAAATAAGTATTAAGGCAATGAAATTCCCGATTTATTTAGATAATCATGCTACTACACAAGTTGATCCCGAAGTATTTGAGGCGATGAAACCTTACTTCCTAGATAAGTTTGGAAATGCATCAAGTAAAAATCATTCATTCGGATGGGAAGCTGAAAGTGCTGTTGAATATTCAAGAAAGATAATTGCTAATTTTATTAATGCTGATTCTAAAGAAATATTTTTTACAAGCGGAGCGACTGAATCTATAAACCTTGCTCATATTGGAATTGCCGAAGCCTACTCTAATAAAGGATATCATATAATTTCATCAGTTACAGAACACAGTGCCAGCTATGATTCACTTTTGATGCTGGAGAAAAAAGGTTTCGAAGTTACTTTCCTACCAGTGGATCAAAATGGTTTAATTGATTTGGAGCAGCTAAAAAATTCTATCTCGGATAGAACAATTTTAGTATCAATAATGACTGCAAACAATGAAATCGGAACTATAAATAACATATCTGAAATTGGAAGAATTTGCAAAACAAATGGAGTCATTTTTCATACTGATGCTACACAAGCTATTGGCAAAATTCCAATCGACGTTGAAGAAAACAATATTGATCTAGCTTCATTCTCTTCGCATAAAATTTATGGACCAAAAGGAATTGGTGGGATTTATATTCGAAGTAAGAATCCTAAAATTAAAATTATACCTCAAATATTTGGAGGTAAACAAGAAAATAATATTCGACCTGGTACATTAAATGTTTCAGGTATTGTTGGGTTTGGCAAAGCTGTAGAGATATGTTCCAAGTTGATGGATAATGAATTTCACATGATTAAATTATTACGAGATAAATTATTAAACGGAATAATTTCAAATTTGGAAGATGTTTCAATAAATGGAACCATGGAAAATCGCCTGCCGAACAATTTGAATTTATTATTTAAATATGTAAGGTCTAACGACTTTTTGTCGAACTTAAAAGAGATTGCTGTTTCAACAGGCTCAGCATGCAACTCATCAACTTTAAAACCTAGTAGAATATTGAAAGCAATTGGTTTGTCAGATGAGCAAGCAAATTCATCAATAAGAATCGGGCTAGGAAGATTTAATACGGAAGAAGAAATAGATTTTTCAATAAATAAAATTGTGGAAGTCGTAAATTATTTAAGAAACATTTCTATCGAAAAGAAATTAAAGATGTAATTTTTCTATTTATGTTATACTTTATTAAATTAGAACATTCTTAGAATTTCTTTATATACAAAAATTATTACAAATAAAGAACAGGTCAGCTACGTGGATTATATAAATTTAATTACAAATGACTATAAAATTTTTCTACAATTTTTAAAAGCTAAATATCCAATGTTTCATAATTCAAATTTTTTCTTCAGAGATCTTCAATTTGGAATAGTGAAATATCTTGAAAATAAAGGATTAAAAATTAGATTCGGCGATGCAGAAATATTAGCAAAAAGAATTGGTACTTTTTTAGAAGAGCAGGGAATTTTTATAAAAGTTAATCAAAATGCATGGAGATTAAATTTCCCGGAATTTGTGATATCTGTTCCAGAAAAATCATAAGTGAAGCATAACTTTATAAAAGTGATTTAAAACTTAACAAGTTAGTATTATTTTTTTCATATTTAGTCCATAAATAAGGAATGTGCAAATGGATAATGTTCAATTTGAAACTGAAATTTCAATTACAGATAAAGCTGCAAGCGAAGTAAAAAATATTATGAATGAAAATAATGTTCCAGAAAATTTCGGACTTAGAGTCAGTGTTAAAGGCGGCGGATGCTCTGGATTAACTTATTCTCTTGGATTTGATGCCGATAAAAAAGAAGGTGATACTATTATTGAACAAAAAGGTATTAAGTTATTTGTTGACGGTAAAAGTTTATTCTATTTATCGGGAACTGAATTAGATTTTACTGACGGTTTAAATGGTAAAGGATTTATATTTAATAATCCTAACGCCACAAAAACTTGCGGATGCGGTGAATCTTTTAGCGTGTAAGTATTCTTTTTTAGCGATATAAATCACTATATAAAATTTCAATTGAATCCTTATTTCATTCTTATCATTTCACAGAAAAATAATAATAATTAATTAATGGAGAACAAAATGGCAAAATTTGAACTTCCTAAGTTACCATATGCTTATGATGCACTTGAACCTTATATAGATAAAATGACAATGGAGATTCATTACACGAAGCATCACAATGCATACATTACGAATTTAAATAATGCAATATCTGGATCTGAGTTAGAAAACAAATCTTATGAAGAACTTTTTAAAGAGATTTCTAAATTTCCGGTTGCTGTTCGGAATAACGGCGGCGGCGGATATAACCACACATTATTCTGGAATATTATGAAAAAAAATGGTGGTGGAAAACCTACTGGTAAATTATCTGAGGCTATTAATTCGGCATTTGGAAACTTTGAAGAATTTAAAGGCAAATTCACTAATGCAGCTGCCACTAGATTTGGCTCAGGATGGGCTTGGCTAATTGTTCAAAATGGAAAATTGATTGTAACATCAACTCCTAATCAAGATAATCCGCTTATGGATGTTGCTGATCAAAAAGGTACACCAATTTTAGGTTTAGATGTTTGGGAACATGCATATTATTTAAAGTACCAAAACAGGCGCCCTGAATATATTGAAAATTGGTGGAATGTAGTTAATTGGGATGAAGTTGCTGCACGATTTTTTTCTGCTAAATAATTTGTTTATAAATTCACAAAAAAAGCCGCTTTTTAAGGCGGCCTTTTTGTTTTATTTAAAATGAAAAAGGATAGATATTACTCTATCCTTTTCCATCTCATTTCCTATTCCTCTAAAATTATTTCTGCACTAGATTAAAATATTTTTCATAGAAATTGATTCTATTATTTGCTCTAGCTAATGCTGATTCTGCTCTTAAAACATCAATTTTTTCAATACTCTTTTTTGCTAACCGGTCTTTCGCGCGTTCCAATGCATTTTTCGCTCTTTGAATGTCTAATTCATCAACGGATTCAATTGTATCTGCTAGGATTCTGATTTTATTATTTATCACTTCAATTGTTCCGCCGCTTGTTGAAAAATATTCAATGTTTTGATTATCTACTTCAACTTTAATTATTCCAATTTCGAATGTGCTAATCAGTGGAGCATGGTTTACAAGTACCTGAAAACTGCCTGCTGTTCCTGGAACAGTTACTGATTTTACATTTGAAGAATAAGCTAACTTAGCCGGGGTTAATATTTCTAAATTAATATCTGCCATTTTTATTTCATTGCTTTAGCTTTTTCAACAGCTTCTTCTATAGTTCCAACATACATAAATGCTGCTTCAGGAAGATCATCATATTCGCCATTAATAATTCCTTTGAATCCGCGAATAGTATCTTCAAGTTTAACATATTTCCCCTTGTATCCGGTAAATTGTTCTGCAACGTGGAATGGTTGGCTGAAAAATCTTTGGATTCTCCGTGCTCTTCTAACAACAGTTTTATCTTCGTCA
>DAIEML010000120.1:7034-7294 GCA_027349615.1 Ignavibacteriales bacterium
CATTCCAAGAATATTTATAATATCTTGAAGGTCCTTATATTGTTGAAGAATTTCTTTACAATTCTTTGCGACTTCATAATGTTCATTCCCAAGTATTCCAGGCTCTAAAATTCTAGAGGTTGAATCTAGCGGATCAACGGCTGGATAAATACCAAGCTCCGAAATTTGTCTGCTTAATACTGTCGTTGCGTCCAAATGAGCAAATGCAGCGGCTGGAGCGGGATCAGTTAAATCATCAGCAGGAACATAAATAGCCTGTA
>DAIEML010000121.1 GCA_027349615.1 Ignavibacteriales bacterium
TTCGTTAATTCGTTTTGCCAATCACGAATCATTCCATCTAATTTTTGACGTGCATCTTGGGCATCGGGAAGTTTACTTAGAATTGTTTTTGAATCCACATAACCAATTTTAAGTTGACTAAAAGCATGATTGGTAAACACGAATAAAATTAATACGAGTGGAAATATGATTTTTTTCATCTTAACTCCTTTATGGATTTAATCCTAACAATGAAAAATTTTTTAGTTTGTACCAATTGTTATTTTTCCCTCGCATTTTATTTTTTAGGAAGAACATATCTTAAAATATAAATTCCAAAAATTAAAATTTGGATGCAAAATATATTCTAATAGAATTATTTTTCACCAGTTTTTAATCTATCAAGAACTTTATAAGTTAGATCAAATTGCGGATCTTCATAAAGAAGCACAACATCTCCGGCTTTATCAAAAACGAATTTCATATCTTCCTTTTTTGCAACGTCCTTTATTGCTTGATAAATTTTAGTTTTTACAGGGCCAAATATTTCATCTTGCTTTTTATAAATTTCTCCAGTTCCTTGAGCAAATTTTTCTTTATTATAATTTACAATATTATTTTCTTCATCAACTAACTTTTGCTGAACTTTTAATTTTTCTTTATCAGTCATTGTGTTAGCTTTTTTTTGATAATCAGCTAAATCCTGCTGATAAATTGCTCTCATCGTATCAAGATGTGCGGACCACTGATTGGAAAGTGCATCAAGATCACCTTGAGCTTTGATTGCTTCCGGAAGCTGTGCCAATATTACTTGCGAATCTACATAACCGATCTTTTGAGTTTGTGCGAAAATTATATTTGTAGATAAAAAAATTAATGCCGAAATTATGAAATATTTTTTCACTCGTTATACCTTTAATTGTTAAAATATTTAAGTATTTAAAATCCTTTACCAAACTGAAAGTGAAATAACCAAGCCGGGCTATTTCCGTTAACTAATTTTCGATCAAAACCATAACCAAGATCAAAGCCGATTAAACCAATTGGATTTATCATAATTCTTGCACCAACGCCGACTGATCTTCTTAAATCAAAAGGATCTGTATGTTGAATATCTGAGAATACATTTCCAGCTTCAGCAAAAGTTAATAAATATAGAGGGACTGGATCCAAGGCAACGGCGAATCTTAATTCGGTTGTATACTTCGTATAAATATCTCCGCCAGATTGTGGGCCAATCGATCTGTCATCATAACCTCGTAATGGAATTGTTGCAATTACTAATCCATTTCCTCCCATAAAGTATCTTTCGAACGGATTGATTTTTAATTTGGTCGCTTGATCTAATTCGTGAATATATCCGAATTCTACATCAGTATATAGAGAAATTCTATTTGTATTAAATAATCTTTTATACCATTCAGATTGAAAATTTAATTTATAATAATTTAAATCTCCCGGAAGAAATGGGCCGCCTGATAATTCAGCATCTAATTGTACATTTGAGCCTGTCGATGGGAATATTGGATTATCTATATCTTTTCTGCTAATTGTTGCGCCAAGAGTGTATTGATGGGAAATACCTTGAACATAAAAACCTTGCCCATTTATAACATCATTGTATTGATATCTAAATGAACCTTGAACATAAAAATAATCATCCGGCCATTTTAATCTTCTTCCAACTTTTACTGATGCACCCGTCTGGCTCATATCGTAATAATACTGCTGCCTTGTGTCAAACACATCAAATCCAACTAAAGTAGGAGTATCAAACAACCAAGGCTCTGTAAATCCTAAAGTAAAAGTTCTGTAAATATTACTAACACCGAACTGCCAATTAAAGCTTAGAATTTGGCCACCTCCAAGCGTAAATGGATGATCGATTGCAAAGTTAGTTAATGTTACTCCAACTGAACCACTGAAACCAAAACTTCCGCTATAACCGACAGAAGCATTTAAATAATCGCTTGATTTTTCTTCAACATTAAAAGTTACATTTACAGTGCTGTCATTTTTAAGCGAAGTATTTATTCCATCAGCTCCGTATAATTTTTCTGTATTAAAATATTTTAGATTCGCAAGCTGCTGAATACTTCTTAACAGTAGTCCTCGGTTAAAATAATCTCCCGGAATTGTAAATAATTCTCTGCGAATAACTTTATCCTTAGTTTTGTCATTACCGGTAATTCCAACTTGTCCAACTTTAAATTGATTTTTTTCATCAAGACGAATATCAATATCCATCGAATCATCATCAACTCTAGTTTCAGTTGGTTTAGCGTTAAACATTAAATAGCCGTTGTCAAGATAGAGTGAAGCAACATCAGTTTGGGTTTTATTCCCATGAAGATTTTGATCAAATTTTTCATAATCATAAATATCACCTTTTTTAAAATCTAATCTTTCATTTAAAATTTTTACCGGGAAAACTGTATTCCCTTCCCAAGTAATATTTCTGACATGATATTGCGGTCCTTCGTAAACATTTATCAAGATGGTTAAATCTTTCTTATTATCAGAATAAATTAATGAATCCGAAATAATTTGAGCATCGCGATAACCATTTTTATGATAAAAATTGATAATTAGTTTTTTATCATCTTCAAACTTTTTAGGATCAAATTCGGCGCTACTCCAGAATTTCCACCAAACAGCTTCTTCAATATTATCCATTTCTCCTTTGAGTTTACTATCAGAAAAAGCTTTGTTGCCGGAAAATTCAATTTTACGCACAACAACTTTTTGATTTTCTTTAATACGAATCATCAATAAAATTCTATCTTTAATTTTATCAATAAGATTCATATAAGAATTATCATTTTTGTCATATTTAACCGTATATTCATCTGAAAAATCTTTTTCATTTCTCCACACAACATCAATATTATCTTTTGTAGTATCTGCAGTGTAATAAACGAAATGAATCATTTCAATAGATGAATTTAAGTAGCCGTCTTTTTCATATAATTTTTGAATATCATTTTTAATTCTTGATTCGTCCTGAGGTTTAAGAATTTGCCCGCGCTGTAAATCTACTTTAGCTTGAATATCACTTGTACTAACAGCATCATTACCTTGGATAACAACTCGCTCAAACCTTGGATATTCTTGAACTTTTATTAAAAGAAAAGCTCCGTCGCCAACTTGTTTATCAATCAGAATTTTAACATCAGAAAATAAATTAAGAGACCACAATTGTTTAATTGCATTCATAATATTTTGATCGGCAGGCAATTGGATTTCGTTTCCAATTTTCAATCCGCTATTTGCAATTATAGTTTCTGCATCAGCTGTTTTATTACCTTCAACAGAAATGCCTAATATTTTAAGACTTTTCGGTGCAGTCTGTGCAAATGAAATTGAAGTTAATAATAAAATAAGTAGTAAATAATATTTAAACAATTTCTTTAGGGAGGTTTGAAACATTCTTTAAGCCTTTGTCATTCTTTATTAGTTGTTCGCTAACTCTGCCGAACCTGCGTTCCCTTTTTTGGAAATTTTTTATAGCTTCATATAAATGTTTACGCTTAAAATCAGGCCAATAAACATCAGATATGAAAAATTCAGTATAAGCAATTTGCCAAAGTAAAAAGTTACTAACTCTAAATTCACCGCTTGTTCTTATTAAAAGATCAGGGTCAGGGAAATTAAAAGTCGTTAAATGTTCAGCAATACTTTTTTCATTTATTTCTTCTGGTCTTATTTTACCTTCGTAAGATTCTTTTACGATTTTTTTTACGGCTTCTAAAATTTCCCATCTGCCGCTGTAACTAAGCGCCAAGTTTAAAATCATTTTTTTATTGTTTTTTGTCCGGTCAATTGCATCATAAAGTTCTTTTTGAACTTCATCTGGTAAAGATTTTACATCTCCTATCGTAGTTAGACGTATATCATTTTGCATAAGTTCATCACATTTGTTCCTTATACTTCTGAGCAATAACCGCATAAGAGTAGAAACTTCATCTTTCGGCCTGTTCCAATTTTCAGTTGAAAATGTAAAAAGTGTAAGATATTTAACACCAATTTCTGCGCATGCTTCAGTAATTTCTCTAACAGTATCAACACCTCGTTTATGTCCTGCTACTCTTGGAAGACCTCTTTTTCTTGCCCATCTTCCATTTCCATCCATAATTATTGCAATGTGATTCGGAATTTCACCTGAACTTTTTAATTCTTCCTGTAATTTTTCATCGGAAATCGATTGCGATTTGCCCAAATTATTCCTCAAATATGATAAAGCGTGTAAAATTAAACTTATGACTAATTAATGTCAAGATAAGTAATTACTGCATTATCAGTCTTTAAATATTGTTATTCAAAATCAAACTTTAAAAATTATTAAGATGAGTTTTTGTAAAAAAGGTAAAAAGAATTGCTAAATTTCTATTTTAAACAAATTATAAGGATTTAATCTTGCTTTAAATTTTTAAGAAAAGATTGTGCTGGTTTTATTATGAAATTTTCTGTTTGAAATAATTGGTTTATCGTTAATCGGAAATAATCTTATATTTTTTCTTACCTCTGACTCTAGTCTTTCAATTACTGATTTGACAAAACCATAATTTTCTGTTTGAGTTCCAATGAATAGTAAAACTTTTTTATTTGTAAATTTTGTTTGACGGGTTGCTAAAAATTTTAACCGCTCTAATATGTTGTTTTGATTTATGTCTTCTAATGTTAATGTAATTCCGATTGCATAATTTCTCTTTTGCCTTCCGATAATATCAACATCAAATCCACCAACTTTATTTGGCTCTGGTAAATAAGTCCCATATTTTCTACTTACGGTTAAGTATCCTTGTTTCCAAAATTGTTCAACTAATAAATCTATTGTTCTACGTTTCATTAATTCTAACATTTTAACCTCCAAATTCTTAAACTGCTTTTGCTAGTATAGGAATGATTGGTGAAAATTTTATATCCCTTAAAACTTTAATATTTGATATCCTTTGATACTCAAATTTTCTTATTTCACTTGAATTGAACAGCTTTCCATAAATTACTTTTCTTCCATCTTTTTCTCTTGAGATATAATAAGGATCGAGTGTTATTTGATTTAATCCGTATAAAAAAGTTATTTTATTTCTATTATATATGGCTGATGAAAAAATTTCTGATTTCATAATTTCTCCGTAATTAATTTAACCATCTTACAATACCAATTACTTTTCCAATTAATTTAAAATGTTCAATATCTTTAATTTCAATCGGCTGGTAATTAGAGTTTTGCGGCAATAATCTGATTAATTTATTTTTTAATTCGTAAGTTTTTACAGTTGCTTCATCATCTAGCAAAGCAACAACAATGTCTCCATTTATAATATCTCTTTTTGTCGATACAATAACTAAATCACCTTCAAAAATTCCGGCGTTTATCATACTATCACCTTTTACTTTTAGAGCAAAACAATCTTCAGATTTTTTCATGAAAGAAGAATCAACAACTACACTTCCCTCGATATTTTCTTCTGCTAAAATGGGAACACCAGCGGCAACTCTTCCTAAAACAGGAATTTTATGAAAACCATAATTATCTTCAATTTTAAAAAGTTTTGCTTCTTGAGACTCTTCAACTTCTTTCTGAAACGATATTCCTCTGCTTGCGTTACTCTCAATATTTAAATATCCTTTTTTTACCAAAGCATCAAGATGACGTTTAACTCCGAAAGTAGATGAGATTTCAAATTTCTTCCCAATTTCTCTTAAAGTTGGTGGGTAGCCATTCTCTTCACGGAATTGTTTAATAAATAGTAAAATCTCTTCTTGTCTATCTGTAAGCTTATTTTTCATAATAGTGCTCATTTGTTTACTGCTAAAATAGTGCGCGGATGTTCACTTGTCAAGTTATTTTTTTAAGGAATTAAAGAAGATGTGATTTTTAACCGCAGAAAAGTATAAAGAGGATGTGTAATTGAGAAAAGGGACATGCAAGAAAAAAGTCCACAACTTTACTTATTAAAAAGGTTTACAGAAAAGAAGAGGAAAAACGCAGTTTGAGAATTTTTACATTAATTGCTATAAAATGGCACTATTTTACCAACAAGATTGAGAATTGAAACCTAGCCGTTAAATACTCTTTTAATAGCCATTAAAACGCCTATAATGCGCTTAAAACTGCATTTTTATTAATAATTAAAGTATTATGAATTGTTAAATAAGGATGGTTTTTGTCCCAATTACCCCGTGATTATTATCAATTTGTCCCAGGGTTTGCTGGGACAACAGAAATTTTGTCCCAACGCTATAACTCTTTAATAAATATATATTTGTAAAAAATAATTCAAAGTGTAATTTTTGTAACCCTGGGACAAAAATGTGTAATAAAATATTAAATTTTGTCTGACTTAATGGCAGAAGCCATCTTCTTTTGTTCATCAATAATAAGTTTAAATACCTTCCCCAGATAAACATTTTCTGACTTCTGAACTTCTCTTATTTTATCCCAAGCTTCAATGCGTCGCCATCTAATGAGTGTGCGGCGGTTTAACAAGCCATTAAATAAAGCTTCCAATTCTCTAATCGTTAATCCGCGATGAACATAGATTAGTCGCGCTGCAATTCTGAGTCTTATTTCAACCATGGGATTCTCCTTTTTAATTTTTTGAGTTATATGAAAATGTATCGATCGTATTGTAAATGTTCTTGAGTTTATTTCTAATAACGTTGTTCAAATATAAATGATGATCGCCGCAGCCATATTGGGAAATAATATCTGAGAGCGAATTGTATTGGCAATTAACAAGAGCTATGACCTCGTCGAGTTGTTCCAGATAATGATTAAATGGGAAATCGGCTGAGGGAATTTTAGGTTTAGAGCATCTCTGGTTTTGGGTTTTGAACATATTTGACTCCAGTAATTTTAGACATTAAAAATGCCAAGACTTGTCTGAGCCTACTGGAGGCTCCCGCACCCTCACGGAAAGCGGAGTCTTGGCAGTTTATTAAATCGCTCTGAGTTGTTTAAAATAAAACAACCGCAATATCGGAGCGGGAATACCGCCAGTAAATTCAGACAAAAGAAAATTAAATTTAATTTTTATCATAAGCAAGTATCCAAATAATTAACCTTCTATGTTGTTGGGCTGTTTGAGCATTGCGTTGAAGATGCTGTTTCTTTGAATTACGGATTGGTATTTGTTTATGCGGGACCAGCCGCAGGTGTTACCGGAAAATTTTTTTATTTCATACCATTCGTTATTCTTTTTGGCGTTGGTGACA
>DAIEML010000122.1 GCA_027349615.1 Ignavibacteriales bacterium
CGCTTGAATACATGAATAACGCAATTAAGAAACGCAGCATTGTTTTTCTTCTTTCGGATTTTATGGATTCCGGTTACGAAAAAATTTTACGAATTGTCGGTAAGCGTCATGATTTGATTGGTGTTGTTTTAAATGATGAAAGAGAAGATGAAATTCCAAATATAGGTTTGGTAAAATTTGCAGATGCCGAAAGCGGAACAGAAAGATGGATTGATACCGGCGATAAAAGAACAAGATTTTTATTCAGTCAAATGAGAGAAAGAAATAAAGCAGCGAGAAAATCACTATTTATTTCAAGCCGATTGGACAGCATCGAAATTCAGACCGGTGAAAATTATATCAAACCTCTTGTTCAATTTTTTAGATTGAGAGAAAGAAGATGGTAAGAAAGTTTTTCTTTTTAATTAGTCTTTTAGCTTCTCTCACAATTCAAATAGCTGCTCAGAATATTTCTGCAAAAGCTTCGGCAGATAAGTCTGACTATCTCGTCGGTGATTATATCAATTACTCAATTCAAGTTGATTATGATAAAGGGATAAAAGTTTTTCCTCCTTTCTTAAAAGACAGCTTGAAAAATGTTTCTATCATTCAAACTTTAAATCCGGTAGTGAATGAACAAAATGGAAAAGTAACCGCAACTTACAAATATATTCTTTCCGGATATGATTCTACCGGCGTTACAATTCCTCCGATTGCAGTACTATATCAAACGTCTGGCGATACAACAATTCATTATGCGACGACAAACGCGGTTAACTTTGTTGTTCGCACTGTGAAGATAAATCCTCAGGGCGATATAAAAGATGTTAAAGATCCAATTAAAATTCCGCTTGACTGGAGATGGATTTTATTTTGGGTTTTACTTGCGTTGATAATTGCCGGAGCTGCTTATTATTTCTATCGGAGATACCAGAAGAAAAAATTATCAATGCAGCCTGTTAGAAAAGTTATCAAACTTCCGGTTCATACAATCGCCTTAAATTCACTGCATGAACTCGAAGAACAAAAACTTTGGCAGAAAGGAATGATAAAAGAATATCACTCGGCAATAACTGAAATTATCAGAAGATATTTTGAAGAAAGATTTAACATGCCGGCTTTGGAACTTCCAACATCAGAAGCGGTTGAATTATTGAGACTTCGAAAAGGAAGTGAAACAATTCTTGATACAACCTATAATTTTCTTTCCAATGCGGACCTTGTAAAGTTTGCAAAGTTTACTCCGCTTGGTTCTGTAAATGAAGAAATGATGAAGCAAGCTTATGAAATTGTGAATAAAACAATTCCGGTTTTGGTAGAAGATAAAACAATTGAGGTAAGTGATGTTCAGTGATGTAACGTTTGCTTATCCCTGGATGCTTTATTTTCTTTTAATTATTCCAGCTATGATTTTCTGGTACTGGAAATTTGGTAAGGCTAAGCAGCCGTCTTTAACTTATTCATCATTAAAAATATTTAAAGAAATTCCGCCATCTTTAAAAGAAAGAGCAAAGCATGTTCCGATAGCTTTGAGAGCGCTTGCAATTGCTTTTTTAATTGTCGCTCTTGCCAGGCCGCAAAGTTTTTCATCCGGACAAAATGTTACTACCGAAGGAATTGATATTGTAATTGCACTTGATATTTCCGGCAGTATGATTTCAGAGGATTTTAAACCAAACCGAGTTGAGGCTGCAAAAAATGTTGCCGATAAATTTATTAACGGAAGGCCAAATGATAGAATTGGATTGGTTGTATTTGCACGACAAGCTTTCACTCAATGTCCAATTACAATTGATCATGATGTATTAGAAAATTTATTGCAAAAAGTAGAACCTGGCATGGTGCCAGATGGAACCGCAATTGGAAATGGAATTGCGGATGCTGTTGGTAGATTGAAAGACGGTCAGGCAAAAAGCAAAGTAATAATTTTATTAACTGATGGCGTAAATAATGCAGGTGAAATTGATCCATTAACTGCAGCTGAAATTGCCAAAACTTATGGAATAAGAGTTTACACAATTGGTGTTGGGACTGAAGGCGAAGCGCCATATCCAATTCAAACTCCGTTTGGCATTCGTTATCAAATGATGCCGGTTGAAATTGATGAAGGTTTGCTTCAAACAATTGCTCAAACTACCGGAGGGCAATATTTCAGAGCAACTAATAACAAAACCTTAAATGAAATTTATAAGAAAATTGATAAACTTGAAAAATCAAAAATTGAAGTAACATCTTACCGCAATGCCGCGGAACTTTTTTCAGATTGGTTGGATATAGGTTTGATATTACTTTTAGCTGAATTGGCTTTGTCAAAATTTGTTTTTAGAAAAATTCCATAAAAAATTTTTGAAACAAAATTAATTGTGTATCAGAAATTTTGAATTTATAATTTAGAATTTTTAATAGAATTTATGTTTCGTTTTGCACATCCAGAATATTTGTACGGATTATATTTTATTCCGGTGCTAATCATAGCATTTTGGTTTTTAATAAGAAATAAAAACAAACTGCTTGATAAATTTGCCGAGAAAAAATTACATAAGATTTTGCTGCCCACTTTCAGCAAAGGCAAAAGTATTATTCGTTTTGGAATAATTATTCTTGCCATAATTTTGCTGCTTATCGCGGCTGCTGATCCGCAAGTTGGGACAAAAATTGAAAACGTTAAACAGAGCGGAATTGATATTTATATTTTACTTGATGTTTCATTAAGTATGCAGGCGCAGGATATAAAACCAAGCCGATTAGATAAAGCAAAGTTCGAAGTTTCAAATTTAATTCAGAAACTTCATGGAGATAGAATCGGCTTAATAGTTTTTGCCGGCGAACCATTTGTACAGTTTCCATTAACTACGGATTATTCAGCGGCAAATTTATTTTTGAATGCAGCTGGAGTAAGCACTGTGCCGGAACAAGGAACAGCAATTGCTGCAGCAATCAACTTGGCAACAAAATCATTTGCTAATTCGTCTAAAACTGAAAAAGTAATGGTGATATTTACTGATGGTGAAGATCACGAAGGTAATCTTCAAGATGCTATTGATAACGCAAAGAAAAATAACATAAAAATTTATACGATTGGGCTTGGTTCTCCGGATGGAGTTCCAATTCCAGTTTTTAATGATCAAGGACAGCAAGTAGGATTTAAAAAAGATAATTCCGGTAATGTTGTTTTAACAAAGCTTGATGAAACAGCTTTAAAAGAAATTGCTTCAGATACTGGTGGGCAATACTTGCGCGGCACAAACGACAGAGATGAACTTGATATGATTTACAAAGATTTGTCAAAAATTAAAAAAACTGAATTCGGCGAAAAGAGAGTCACTGACTACGAAGATAGATTTTATTATTTTTTGACGCCGGCAATCATTTTACTTTTAATTGAATTTTTTATGTCGGATAGAAAATCTCCGCTGTTAAGTATGCTAAATAAAAAACTTGGGCTTGAAGAATGAAAATAAATTTTTCATTCAAATATGTTTTTGTAATTGCAATAGTTTTTGCTTGTGGAAATATTTTTGCGCAAAGCACTCGTTCGCATGTGAATAAAGGTGTCGATCTTTATGATAAAGGAAAATATATAGATTCCGAAGTTGAGTTTAAGAAAGGTTTGGAAAAATCACCGGATAATTTCCAGGCGGATTTTAATCTTGGCGATTCATATTATAAAGAAGGCAAGTACGAAGATGCTTTGAAAGCCTATGCAAGCGCTTTAGCTAAGACAAAAAATAATGATCTAAAAGCGCAAACTTATCATAATATTGGAAATTCTCTTTTAAAAGATAAAAAAATTAAAGAAAGTGTTGGCGCGTATGCTGATGCTTTAAAGTTAAACCCAAATGATCAGGCAACAAAATATAATTTATCTTATGCACTAAATTTGCTGAAAAATAAAAATCAGCAAAATAAAAACAATAAGAATAATAAGAACGACAAGAAAAATCAGAATAAAAATAACAAAGATCAGAATAAGCAAAATAATAACGATCAGAATAAACAAAACAAGGATAAGAATCAGAACAATCAGGATCAGCAGAATAATCAACAAAATCAGAATGATCAGAAAAAACAGCAGCAGCAAAATCAAACGCAGCCTCAGCAGAATAAAATTTCAAAAGAACAAGCACAAGCAATTTTCAATGCTTTAAACAATGATGAAAAGAATTTGCAGAAACAAATAAGAAGAATGAAAAGTAAGCCAACAAAAATTGAGAAAGATTGGTAATTTAATAATGGAGTTTTTAAAACACATTCCTTGAATATATGGTAGTTAAATATTTTAAAATAATTTTAATTCTAATTAGTACTTTACCAAGCATTTTGTTTGCTCAGTCATTTTCTGCTTCAGTAGATAACACCACGGTTGGAACAGGTGATCAGTTTCAAGTCTCTTTCACTTTTTCAGGCCAAGATATAAATGGAATAAGAAGCTTTACGCCGCCAAATTTTAAAGGATTTATGATCCTTTCTGGCCCAAACCAATCTACAAGCATGCAAATAATTAATAGTTCTGTTTCCGCTTCAAGAACATATTCATATTATCTGCAACCGCAGAGCATTGGTAAATTTACTATCGGAAGTGCAACGATAAATTATAACGGAAAGAATTTTGAATCTCAGCCTTTGGCGATTAATGTAGTTAAAGGATCACCAAAACCGCAGAAGCAGCAATCGCAAAGTAACTCGACAGTTTCTACAAAAGAAATTGGCGATAATCTTTTTATTCTTGCTACTGAGGATAGGCAGAGTGTTTATATGGGACAGCAGGTAACTGTTACTTATAAATTATATACAAGATTAGGAATTGCATCTCAGATGCAGGTTTCTAAACTTCCTTCTTATGAAGGATTTTGGGCCGAAGAAATTGATGTTCCCAACAATATAACTTTTACAACTGAAGTATATAAAGGAAAGCAATACCGGGTCGGTATTTTGAAAAAAGTTGCTTTGTTTCCATCGCAGCTTGGTGAGCTTTCTGTAACGCCGATGGTGCTTGATGTTCCGGTTCAAATTCAGCAAAGAAGAAGCAGAAGCAACGGAAATATTTTTGATGACTTTTTTAATGATCCGTTTTTCAATAATGTTCAAACTGTTAATTACACCGCAAAATCAAATACAATTAAACTTCGTGTAATTCCATTGCCTTCTCAAAATGTTCCGAAATCATTTAATGGAGCGGTTGGAGATTATTCTTTAACATCGCAGCTTAGTACTACAAATACAAAAACTAATGATCCAATTTCTTTAAAAATTAATATTTCCGGGAATGGCAATATCCAGCTTTTGAATATGCCGGAAATAAATCTCCCGCCTGGATTTGATAAATATGAACCTAAAACTTCAGAACAAATTAATAGAACTGGAACAATAAATGGCAGCAAAACTTTTGAATATTTGATTGTTCCAAGAAATGCCGGAAAGAAAGAAATACCGCCAATACAATTTTCGTATTTTAATCCGGATAAAAGATCATATATAACTTTATCAACGCCATCGTATTCTCTTAATGTTGCGCAAGGGTCGAATTCAGGAAATGAAAATGTTGCCGGCTACTCAAAAGAGGAAATAAAACTTCTCGGACAAGATATTCGTTACATAAAAACGTCGACTGATGATTTAAGAAGACAAGGCGGAATTGCACTCTTTGGATTTGGATTTTGGACAGCAGCTGTATTACCACTGATTTTATTAAGTGGGCTTATTACCTGGAAAAGAAGGCAAGACAAACTTGCCGGCAATCTTCAACTGCTGCGTTATCAGCGTGCTGAAAAAGTTGCTAGAACAAGATTTAAAAATGCAAAAACTTTGATGGAAGCAAATGACCAAGCAGGTTTTTATGCGGAAATTTCTATGGCTCTTTTTGGTTATTTGGAAGATAAACTTCACATACCTAAATCAGAAATATCTTTGGAAAAAGCTGCTGAAGAATTACAAAAGAAAAATGTTGACGGCGGCTTAATTGAAAACTTAAGAAACTGCACAGAGAAATGTGAATTTGCACGTTTTGCGCCAAGCATAGATGGTTCGGCAGAAATGAATGACATGTATAATGATTTGACTAAAGTAATAATAGAATTGGAAAAATTATTGGCGGGGAAAAAATATGCTTGATCAGAAAAGAAAAAGTTTATCGTCTAAAATTAATTTTATCTGGTATTTTGCAATAATATTCTTAGTAACTTCAACGTTTTCATTTGCTTCCGAACAGGAAGATTTGATGAAGCAGGGAAATCAATTCTATCAAAATAAGCAATATGAAAACGCAATTGATGATTACCAGAAAGTAATTAATTTAGGCTTTGAAAGTACTTCGCTTTATTACAACCTTGGAAATGCTTATTACCGTGATGGAAAAATTGGTCTTGCAATTTTGTATTATGAAAAGGCACTAAGACTTTCTCCCGGCGATGATGATGTTATCCATAATCTTACTATTGCAAATACAAAAACTGTAGATAAGATTGATACTCTGCCAAAATTCTTTTTATTCCAATGGTGGGAAAGTTTGCTGGCATTGTTTACTATAAAAGGCTGGACAAATTTAGTTTACATATTTTATTTATTACTTCTTGCTTCAATTGGGACTTATTTCTTTGCTAAGAAATCGAGCTTGCAAAGGTATTCTTTCTTTTCGGGTCTAATCTCAGCACTATTTCTAATAGTTACTTCAATCTTTTTAATAATTAATTTGAACAGAGAATTAAATGTTAAAAATGCTATTGTAATAAATGCTACAGCAACTGTTAAACTCTCACCAGATCCATCGAGTAATGACGCTTTTATTGTTCATGAAGGTTTGAAAGTTACGGAGTTAGATAAAGTTGAAAACTGGATTAAGATTAGGCTTCAAGATGGGAAAGAAGGCTGGATACAGCAAAACGAAATCGGAACGATTTAATTCTTCATATTAATAATTTTTCATTTCAATTAATCTCCTTTCTGGTTTGTTTGGTTTTTTTTTATAGATTATTTTTGAACCATGGATTCTAAAAAATATAATAATATAAAATTAGCTATTGGCATTATAAAAGGAATTTTTAGCTTTATACTAATTCTTTTGTTTGTCTTAACCGGCCTAAGTTTAAACCTTCAAAATTATCTTGGAAGATTTTTCTC
>DAIEML010000123.1 GCA_027349615.1 Ignavibacteriales bacterium
TTTTTTGTGCTTCAATAGTTTTTTCTTTGAGTATTTCGAGATCGTGAAATATTTTTTGTTTGTACTTTGAACCGGCATCGCTCATCGTCTTATCGAACTCGAAAAGTTTTTCTTTAAGCTGATCTAATACAACTTCAATGTGGTTAGAAGCATTATTAAAAATTTCATCGACTGAAGTTTTGGAAATTGAATCCATTATTTTTTGTTTAAGCTTTTCAGGATCATGGAACAATTCACTTAAATTGATATCAAATTTTTCAATTATTGATGCAATATTCTTTTCTATGATTGTTGCTGACGATCGAGGATAAACAATAGGCGATTCAATTTTGTAAAAATCATAAAGCGGCATAACCTGAGCGAAGTAAGAAATTTCGCTTGGCCCGCCGACGTAAAAAGATGTTGGCAAAATATAATCCTGGCAGATTGGTCTAAGCAAAACATTTGGACTGAAACTTCCAGGTTCTGATTCAATTAAAGAAAGCAATTCTTCAAGTGTAAATTTTCTTCTTTTTCTTTTTAGCCGGAATTCATTTTCTACTGGTTCAATTAAATATCTTCCTTCCTCATTGCTGTAAAAAAGATTTATTGGCCGCACTTTTACCTGCGCATGATAAACTTCTTCAAGCTTTGCGCTTGTAGAAACAAGTTTTTCTGTATGAATTCTAAAATCAACAATTTCTTTTTTGAAAATTGGTTTGAGAAGTTCTTTTATTTTTGAATCTTGCGGATCAAAAATTACAAGCCCGTATTGATCAAACAGCCAGAATATCAATTCTCTGAAAGCTGCTTTGAACGAAGCGCCGGATTTATAGAATGATTTTATTTTTTCTAACAGAGGCGCAGTAAATTCCGTGTTGCGTAAGTTCTTTTCCAATTCTAAATAGAAAGGCTCTAAAGATTCATTGAACTTTAAATTACCGACACTTCCCTTATTATCCTCATCAATTAATTCTTCGCCGTAGGCAATTTTACTAATTCCATTTGAGTCGCTAATTAAATTAATTCCTCTTACCTCATTAAAATCATGGTCATCTCCTTCAAGCCAGAAGATTGGGACAAAATAATATTCATCATATCGTTCCGATAGAAAAGCTGCAAGTTTTATTGCAGTAATTATTTTATAAAATGTATAAAGCGGACCGCCAAGAATTCCCAATTGTTGTCCTGTTACCACAGCCAAAGTTTTTTTGTCATTTAATGAAGAAATATTTTTCTGAGTTTTTGCAGAAGTATTAAAATCAGCATATTGATCTTTTAATGCTGTTGCTAAAGTTTCGCGGGAATGATCATGGGAGTCAGAAATTTTTTTAAATATTTTTAGATATTCTTCCTTGTCGCGGAAGTTCGTTTTATAAAAATCTTTTACATTATCGAATTCATATAAGTAATCAAGAAATAAATTATGATTTCCAGGAATATCACTGAAACTGATATACATTGCCACTCCAGTTATTGGGATTTTAATGATCAAAAGTAACAAAAAGAATTTTTGATAACAAAAATATTGGATCAATAACTGATGTGAATCGGTAGATTTTGAGTCGTTGTCATCACAGTATATTTAAAAACTTTTGCTAACAAATTGAAATCAAATTATATCTTCTAGAAAATTATAGGTTATTTAAAATATATTTTTAAAGAAATTTATTCTAATATATCTTAGGTTTGTGTAATCAATCAATAAATTACTGAAGATGAATGAATCGGAATTTTCTTTTTATCATTATGATGATTTTTGTTTTTGCTCATTTTATTGAACCACAAACCAAAAATAATTTTGAATTTGATTTTCTGCCCAAAGGATTAAACTTTCTACCATTAAAAGCTGGAATTGACGAAGCAAGAATGGGACTTCTTTATTATACGGCAAACTCAAATCTTAAAGTTGATATCGGAAATTCTGTGGATGTATTAGGTTTTGATTTCCCATCATCCAAAAGCAGAATTACAGTTGGTGCTGAATTTATGGCGTATGCTTATGTCACTTCGTATTTAGCTTACAGACTTCAGATTGATGCGGTTGATGGATTCTTTGGCGGAAATGCAACTTATTCTAAACAACTTGAAGGCGGCAGATTTGTTACGCGGTTTCGGTACATTCACAGCAGCGCTCATTTAGTTGATGGACATTGGGATAATTATACTGGGCAATGGATAAATAATGAAATACCGGTTGCTTATGGAAATAATTATGCGGAATTATTATTTGCGAAAGAAGATAATTTTGCTTTCAGCTTTCTTCGATATTACGGCGGACTTTCTGTTTCTACCGGAAAGAAAACCGGGAATAGAGAATTAAAAAGATTTTTGTACAAAGCAGGAGTAGAATATTCTTTCCCAAATTTATTCGGTAAAGTTTTTGATAAAGATGAAAATATTTTTTTTGCTGCTAACTTTGATTTGAAAGGAATCCCGCAATATATTATCAATCAAAATTATTTAATTGGAATTAAATTTGGATATTGGCAAAGTAAAGGTGTTGTTTTGTACGCTTCGTATTATAATGGCGGAGATGTGTTCAATCAATATTTTAATTTAAGAGTATCAAGATTTGGATTAGGATTTATGTTTGATTTTATTTGAAATAAATAATTATTAAACTAATGATAAAGAATAAATGGCTTCTAGTTTTTTTAATACAAATACTTTAAAACTTGAATCAAGCAAAAAGATATATTTTGTTTTATTAAAAATATTTTTTGGCGTTGGATTGTTGTGGTTTATAATTTCTAAAATAAAACCATCGGAACTAATTAATTCTATAAGTCATGCAAATTTAATCTATATAATTGCTTCAATATCTCTGTTAATATTCAATTTATTTTTCCAGTATAAAAAATGGCAATTAACTTGTACTTGCTTGTTAGCTGAAAATGATAAGAAGAAAGTATTATATTCATTATTTTTTGGTATTGTCGGCGGATCCTTTACTCCCGTACGAGCCGGTGAATATTTTGGAAGATCAATTGAATTTAAGCATAAACCATTTATCGAAGTTTCAGCAGCTACATTAATAGATAAATTATTTTTATTAGTTGTCATTACTTTCGCCGGATCCGTTTCTAGTGTAATTTTTCTTAATGTTTATTACAATATTACATTTTACATAACTTTAAGTTTGTTCGTAGTAATATTTGTATTTTATTATTTGCTTATCCTAATCGTATTAAGTGAAAAATTCTGGAATATTTTATCACTTAATTCTTTTAAATCAACTATAAGATTAAAACCATTTATAGAAAGATTAAAAATTATCAAGCAGCTAGATAAGCAGTACTCAGCAAAAATGATTATGTGGTCTTTACTTCTCTACATTTGTTATACTTTCCAATTTGCACTTTTAGTAGCGGGATTTACAAATCACCCTAGACTTTTCCATTTTTTTTGGGCGGGAAATCTTATGATGTTTGCAAAAACAATTATTCCCTCGTTTACGTTTGCAGAAATTGGAATAAGAGAAGGGGCTGCAATTTTTTTCTTAACAAAAATGGGTGAGACTAGTTCGGCGGCGTTTAGTGCATCAATCTTTCTGCTAATTATAAATATTTTGATTCCTTCAGTAATTGGTTTGTTTTTACTTATCAAAAAGAATAATGCTTGAAATATTTCTAATCTTACTATCATTTATTTTATTGATTTTTTATTTGTATTTCTTGTGGGGAATTTTAAAAGGACTAAAAAAGTTAAGTTGTCAAAAGTCCAATAATTTGCCAAAGGAATTTATCTCAATCATTATTCCATTCAGAAATGAAACGAAAAATATTTTGATGAGTTTAAAAAGTATTGAAGGACAAAACTATCCAAAAGATAAATTTGAAGTAATTTATGTAAATGATAATTCGGAAGATGACTCATTAAATAAATTGATAAATGCAAAAAAATCAGACAATGTAAATGTAATTTCAGTCCCGAATGAACTTCTATCAAATGCACATAAAAAAAAGGCTGTTAGTTATGCGATTGAAAAATCGAAGGGTGAAATAATTGTCACCACTGATGCAGATTGCAAACACAACTCACTTTGGCTTAAATCTTTGCTGCAAACATTTGAAGATGAAACGGGATTTGTATCAGGTCCGGTTGAATTTATAGATGAACAAGGAATATTTAGCAAACTTCAGAAATTAGAATTTGCAGGATTGATTTTTGCAGGTGCTGGATTAATCGGAAATGGCAAACCAATTATTTGCAACGCAGCTAATCTAGCATATAGAAAATCATTATATGAAAAAGTGAATGGATTTAAAGATCATCTTAATCTTTCTTCAGGCGATGATGAGTTATTGATGCAGAAGATTTGGAAGGAAACTGATTTTAGCATTAAGTTCTGTTTGAATAAAGAAGCAATAGTACTGACTGATGCCAATGAAACTGTTAGAAAATTTTATGATCAAAGAAAAAGATGGGCAAGCAAAGGATTATTTTATGCTGATAAAATTTTAGTCGTAAAGTTAATTCTAATATTTCTTTTTTATTTAAGTTTACTCATACTGCCAATAGCTGCTATAGCGTTTTCAATAAATTTTTTATTCCTATTTATATTTAATTTTTTAACCAAAATTATTTTTGAATATAAAATCATGAAAAAAGGAACTGAACTTCTTTATGGAAAAGATTTATTGAAATATTTGTTTGCAGCGGAAGTGTTTCAAATACCTTATATTGTTTTAGCTGGCGTCGCAGGTCTGTTTGGGAATTATAAATGGAAAGGGAGAAAACTTAAACGGTAATTAGCTTGAAGATTGTACTTTTAAGAATAAGGATTAAAAAAATTATCAGAATCAATCCAAAAATTTAAAAAAAATAAAATAAGCTACAATCTTTTTTCCCAACATAGGATTAATTTTCAGTGACGTATATTTGAAATTCTCTAACAAATTTTTTTTGAATGATATTTTATGTCGAATAATGTAAATCCGGTAATATTATCAGCACTCGATTTGGAAGTTAGATTCGGTGAACAGATTATTTTAGATAAAGCATCACTTAGTATTCATGAAGGGGACAGAATAGGATTAGTTGGAAGAAATGGAGCCGGGAAATCCACTTTTTTAAAAATCATTTCAGGTTTAATACAGCCGGATGCTGGCGAAATTGCAAGGAAGAAAAATCTTGTAGTCGGTTTTTTGTCGCAAGAATTTACTTTGAATGAATCAAAAAATGTTTATGAAAATGTCCTTTCAGGTGCGCAAAGAGAATTGGATATTATTAAAGAATACGAACAGATGCCGTTTGATTCTCACCAAAAGCATCATTTAGAAGAAAAAATTTTGATGATGGACTCTTGGAATCTTGAAAAACGAATTAAGATATTAATTCAATCACTTGATGCACCAGAAGCAAACAGAGAAATTTTAACGTTATCCGGTGGTGAAAAAAGGAGAGTTGCACTTTGCCGCGCTTTAATTTCAAAACCGGATCTACTTATTCTTGATGAACCGACAAATCACCTTGATACCAAGTCAATTGAATGGCTTGAAGAATTTTTAGCCGGATACAACGGGACATGCATTTTTGTTACTCATGATCGTTACTTTCTTGATAAAATTGCAAACAGAATTGTTGAACTCTCTTCAGGTACATTTTTTTCTCATCAAGGAAATTATACTGACTACTTAATAAATAAAACTGAGAGGCAAGTAGTTAAAGAAGTTGAAGAACGCAAGCGCCAGCTTTTTCTTAAACGGGAACTTGAGTGGATAAGACGTGGCCCACGGGCAAGGAGAACAAAAGCCAAAAGCAGGCTTGATAATTATTATGAAATAGCTTCTCATGATAATGTTCAGAAAGAAGTTGATGTAGAATTAATAATTCCACCAGCAGAAAGATTAGGGAAAAAAGTTATCGAACTGAAAAATGTTGGGATTAAATTAGGTAATAGAATTTTGTTCAACGGATTTAATTACATTTTTGAACCTGGAAGAAAAATTGGAGTTGTCGGACAGAATGGTGCAGGTAAGACAACCTTATTGAAAATAATTTTAGGTGAACTATCTCCATCCTTCGGAAAAATTGAAGTCGGAGAAACTACTGAATTCAATTATGTTGATCAGGCAAGACTTCTACTTAATGATGAAGATACTGTTGTAAAATCGATTGGAGAAGGAAGTGAGATCGTAAAGTTTGGAAAACAACAATTAAGTATTTGGACATATTTAAGGAGATTTCTTTTTACTGATGACAGAATTAATACTTTAGTTGGTAGACTTTCCGGAGGAGAAAAAAGTAGACTTACGTTAGCAAAAATTTTAACAAACGGCGGAAATTTCCTTTTGCTGGATGAACCAACAAATGATCTTGATCTTCCAACATTAAGAATTCTTGAAGAAGCGCTTATAGCTTTTGAAGGTTGTGTAGTAGTTGTTAGTCACGATCGATATTTCTTGAATAGAGTGTGCGATGGAATTTTAGCATTAGAAGGAAATGGAGAAATATATTTTAGCGAGGGAGATTATAATTATTATATTGAGAAAAGGAAACTACGAATTACGGTCAATGAAATTACAAAGCCAAAAGAAAAGAAAGAAGATAATCGAGTTAAGCAAAAATCAAAAAAGCTAAGTTATAAAGATGCATTAGAACTTGAACAGATAGAAGAAAAAATAATTTCTGCCGAAGCAGAAGTTGAAAGGATAGAAAAGATTTTTGTCTCTTCGGATTTTTATGAGAAGTATGCTGTTCAAACAAAAGAGTTGAACCAACAACTGTATGAAGCGAAAGAGAAAGTGAAAAAACTTTACGATCGATGGGATGAACTTGAAAGAAAAAAAATGGATTGATGGTGTGAGAATAATGACAATCTTGTAGATTAAATTATTAATTCTTGTAGCCGAAAAGAAATGGATCAATTGAGTTCAAAAATTAGAAATAATTTATTTGCAGCCGCATGATTCACCAATAATTAAAGTAGTAGAAAATACTTTAATATAAGGTTTATTCATTATCTTTTTATTATTTATAATTTCAAGCAAATAAGAAACCGCCTTGCTACCGAGTTCAGAAATCGGTACATGAACTGTTGTGAGTCTTGGATGCAGGAATTGACTTAAGTAAATATCATCGAATCCAACCAA
>DAIEML010000124.1 GCA_027349615.1 Ignavibacteriales bacterium
TGAAAAATTCTCCTCGCCGTATTTTTTATAATCATCGAGCAGCTCCTTAATTCCTTCGCTTCCGAATTTAAGCTCAAACTTGTGGCGATTAATTCTGCCGGGGATATTCTTTGCGCTGCCAATAAATATTTTCCCGTTAACCAGATTTTTAATTTGATAAACGCCCATTGGTGTTAACGTTTGCTTATAGTTTTTCTTTAATTCTTTTTTATCAATCAATCTTCCCTTCCTTTTTAAAGTAATAATTCAATCGTCTTAATTTATAATTATATCAATCAATATAGTTAAACTTTTTAATAATTAAACTGTCTAAAAAATTATTTCGATAATCTGATTGTAAATATAATAGAAGTAAACATGTTGCGATAACCGGCATAGCTCTATGAGAAAAGCGTTCAGCAATATAAGAAATAAGATAACCTGGCTTGTACTGCCATGAAAGCGATTTATCTTGAAGCCCTTCTGAAAATAAAATTTAATTTATTCGGCTCAGATATTTTGAATTTAATAAATATGATTTTCCAGTTGTTTGTTATTCAACTAATATAAAGGAATAATTTATGTATAATAACCAATTAAATTTTGCAAAGAACCGGATGCATCTTAAAGTAGAAGGGAAAGTAGACGTCGCCGAAATGCAGCAATGGTCAGATGATCTTCTGAGCAAGCTTAAGAAACTAAAACCAGGATTCGGAGTAATTTCCGAAATATTAAATTGCCAGCCAACTTCAGAGGAAGGGAGACAAATCTTAGTCGATACTCAACGAAAAGCAAAAGAAATAGGAATGGGCCATGTCGTTAGAATAGTTAAAAGCACCAATTTTGTTGCAGCAGCACAATGGCAAAGAAGCTCACGTTCGGTCGGATATACGGCGCTAGAAGCAGACAGCATTGAAGCCGCAAATAAAACTTTAGATGATGCTGAAAAAAATAATCCTTAGTTAATTGAACTTGTCTGTGATAAATAAATTAATTTTTAAGCATAGGCAATCGTTCTAAATTTTCTTTTTGTTATTTTCCATGAGCAATGAAAAAAAGTTTGTCAATATTGCTCATCCTTCTGATCGCATTAAACTCATTTGGGTTTTACCTCATCTTCGGATATCTATATCTTGATTGTAAATTCGAGTCAGCTTTAGCAATCAATAATATTAAAAGTGAAAATTCAAAAGATATTTCATTGTTTATTCTGGATAAAAATTCTTCTAATGGATGGCTTAACAAAGATGAATTGATAATAAATAATCATCACTATGATATTATTAAAAAGGAAATCAAATCAGATAAAATTTTTGTGTACTGCTTAAATGATGAAAAAGAAGATAAAATATCAAATGAATTTGTAACTTTTAATAATATTTACAACGATAATCCGGCACACACAAAAAACATTTCCGATATATTGCTCGACAAACTAATTAAGAATTTTTTATCTCCGCAATTAACTAATTACGTGAGCTGTACTTTTAATTACAGCTTCAACTCATTCGTTAAATCCAGCTATCATGTCCCCTTCAAAAATGTTCTCTCTCCTCCTCCAGAGCAGCCGTTAGTTTAAAATATTTAACCTGAATAGATTTGCGGCAAATTGAACTTCATCAGCAAAAAGAATCTTAATTAATAAAATTATAGTTTCAGAAATTTCATGCTGCACAAGTTATTCAATCTATTAATTAATTTTTTAAAACATAAAAAAGAAATTATGAAGAAATTATATTTAACTATGGCGTTTGTTCTACTGCTCGCTAATATTTTTGTTTATGGTCAAGTAAATATTTCGGGCACAATAACCGATAAACAATCAAAAGAAAAATTAGAAGGAGTTAACGTTTTCATCCAGGAGCTTCAGCGCGGAACAATATCGAGCGAAAACGGTTTTTATGAATTTAAAAATCTTCCTACCGGAAGTTTTTCTATTCAGTTTACTAGACTAGGATATAAAACTATCATTGAAAGAATTTCAGCCGACCAACAAAACATAAAGCTTAATATAAATCTGCTGCCGACAAATATTGAAATGCAGGAAGTTGTAGTTGTTGGAAATTCTATTTCTACGCAGGAAAAAATTCCAATAAAAGTAGAAACATTAACTGCTCAAAATCTTCGGAGAAATAATTCAGAAACGCTCGTTGATGCTTTAAGCAAGCTGCCGGGCATTTGGGAAATGTCAAATGGAGTAGGAATCTCAAAACCGGTAATCCGAGGAATGTACGGCTATAGAACCGCAACAATTATCGATGGAATAAAATTCGATAATCAGCAATTTCAAGATGAACACGGATTTGGGCTCGATGAGATCGGCATTGGCAAAGTTGAAATTATTCAAGGACCGGAATCGCTCATATACGGCTCCGGCGCGCTCGGAGGGGTAATTAATTTAATCCACGACCGCAATGCACCGGTTGGAAAAACTATCGGTAATTATAATCTAAAAATATTTTCAAATACTCTCGGTGCAAATACTTCTATCGGACTAGAAGGGACGAAAAATAATTTGAGCTGGCAGTTTCATCTTGGCGGTGAATCCAACGCAGATTATTTGAACGGAGACAACAACCGCGTACCAAACACAAGATTTACCGGCGGAACTGCAAAGGGTTTGCTAAATTATACGACTAATTCGATGAGTTCCGATCTTGAATATATTTATTCTTATCATATTTACGGAGTGTTTGAGCCTGCCGATTTAACAAATCCGAAAGATCAGCAGGAAAGTCATTTTGAAAGAGGATTCGACGGACCGCATCATATAATCGGTTTTCATATAATTTCACTTCAGAATCTTTTCTTTACTGGTAATTCAAAAATAAAATTGAATTTAGGTTTCCAAAATAATCATAGACAAGAAATTGAAGGAAGTGATCAGAATTCTGCAAACATTGGCGAGCTTGATCTTGTTCTAAATACATTTTCATTTGATGCCGGATGGATTACACCTTTATTTTCCGGCACTGAATTAAGTATCGGGACTCAAGGTTCTTTTCAAAACAATAAAAATGACGGGACCAGAATTTTAATTCCGGATGCAAATACTAACGAACTTTCTCTTTATTCATATTTAAAAGAAAACATAGATAAAATTGATCTAGAAGGCGGAATTAGGTACGATACAAAAAAAATAAATACATCAGAAATGGGGATTAAAGATTCGCTAAGCTATTTTGCTCAGGAGAATTTATCCTACAGTGCTTTTAATGCGGCTGCCGGCGGCTCTTATAGCTTGAATGACAACATCATTCTTAAAATAAATTTTGCAACCGGCTTCCGCGCACCTGATCTTGCAGAACTAACTTCTAATGGAATTCATGAAGGGACAACAAGATATGAAATCGGCAATCCGAATATGAATCTTGAAAATAATCTTCAAACAGATATCGGGGCTGTTTATCAAACATCCGTTTTTAGGATGCTGGCTAGTTATTTTTATAACAAAATAAAAAATTATATTTACCTTCAGCCATCATCGCAATATTCGGGAATTTATCAAAACTATTTCTTTCGGCAATCAGATGCATCAATTCAAGGCGGTGAGCTAAGCATTGATATAAAACCAAATGAGATTTTTGATTTTACAAGCGCGTATTCTTTTATTGAAGGTAAAAAGTATGACGGCAGCAAACTCCCATTCATGCCGGCAAATAAAATTGTTTCTAAAATAAATATTGGTTTGCCTGATTGGTCTTCGTTTAGTAAAAATTATTTTGCAATAACCATGAGCAATTATTTAGATCAAAATAAAATAGCTTTTGGCGAAACTAGAACTCCCGGCTATTCTCTTTTAGATGTTTCACTTGGCTCAAGATTAGATATATCTAAAAAATTAATTGATGCAACTCTTTCCGTAACAAATTTGTTTGGTAAAGATTATATAGATCATCTAAGCTTATTGAAGCCGTACGGGATTTTTAATATGGGCAGAAATATTGTACTTACACTAAATTACTCGTTTGGATTGTAGTCAATAATAGTTTAGCTTAACTCAATTTAATTTCATGCAGCCGCTAAGAGCAAATTATTAAACCTTAAAAAAAGAGCGGAAGTAAATCCGCTCTTTTTTTATCTGTAAAATCTACAAAGCTATTTATTAATTTTTAATCAGAAGAACAATACCCTTTCATCCTCTGTTTTCGCAAATATGCCGGTGGCAGGGCTTACGCCGAGTATATCCGGATCTTCGACATACATTGCAACTGTGAAGTTATCTTTCAGATGAGGAGCTACAATCATTCTTGGCAAGCTCGGAGCTTTAATCATGTTCGGTCCTTCAATAACTTCTATTTCATAAAGCCCATCGGTAGTTGCCATAATAGTTTTGGTATTATTAAAGCTGACTGAATTTATCTTTTTTACATTCTCATCAAGCAGTTTGAATCTCAGCATTTCACCGCTTAAATCAAATTGATAAATCGTATTTTTTATCGTAGCAAGAAATGAATTTTCAACATTCGGCATTTTCTCCAGCTTATCTATCTTACCGAATTTATTCATTTCATCAACTGCTTCAACTTCAAGCATCGTGTCTCTCTTTTCAATTATATCAGGAATTAATTGCGCTGTTACAACTTCCTGTTTGTCTGTTAATCCGTATAATCTATCGCCAAGAATAATTACATTATCAATTGTTGTCTTCTTATTATTCCATTTAACATTGTTTGCAATGTAAAATGTTTTTTTATCAATTGATGCAATTACATGCCAGCGGGGTTTGCCTGCCGAGATATCAATATATTTTCTTGCACGAATTTTTTCAGTCAGTGATGGATATAATCCTCTAAGTATATTATACAACTTAGCGCTTCTGCACATTTTTAGAATATCTTCTTCACGGCCGACAACATAAAGCATCAATAGATCCGTTCCGATTAATTCTATTTCTCTAAAGTGTACATCAGCTTCAACAGTAAGCCCATCTATCCAATTTATTTCCCCAACATTCGGCGGAGTAAAAAATGATTGGCTTATAAATTCATCATTTTTATAATAAAGAGCTATGCCTCTTGTTTTTTCCCTCATTTCCAGTCCAGTTAATTCGGTCGGGATAACACTTGTCTGCACCTTCATTCTTTTAATATCTTCTTTTATTTTCATAACATCTTCTCCTTACAGTTTTTTTGAAAAAATTTAGATGATGTGTGAAAGAAATTAGGAATATTAATAATTCTACTAACGCATTAATAAAATAGCTTTGCAGATCAATTGAGTTATGAGAGTTTCAAGTTACAAATAATATACCACTAATAAAGTTTGAATAACTATAGTTATCAACGTACAATTAGCAGAAACAGGAAAACAATAGATAGTTTTATCGCAATTTTACGTCTGATTATTTTGATGGAAAAATTATTTGGAATGATTGAATAATTCAGGATTTTTAGAAATGGTTCTGTAAAGAATGTCTTTAGAAATATGAAGAGAAGTCATAACTTTTTTATAATCTCCTTTGTAATAATCAATTGCATATTTAATTACGCTTTCGCGAAAAATTCTTTCTTTGTTTTTTAAGCTGCTATCTTCTGTCAACAAATACGTTTGATCATTTTCCATTGAAAAATCGGCAGTTAAATGCCGAGGTGAAATTATGTTTTCATTTTCTTCCAGCATAACAATAGCAGATTCTATAATATTTTTTAATTCTCTAATATTTCCGGGCCAATTATAGCATAAAAATTTTTCCATCACTTCAACGGATGCCTCGCGTCCATCGTAGCCCAATACTTTAATAAAATGTTGAACAAAACTTGGAATCTCATCAATACGTTCTCGAAGCGGAGGGATTTTAATTGTTATCGCATTTATTCTATGATAAAGGTCTGATCTAAATTCTTCAGTAATAATTTTTTCTTTAAGATTTTTATTCGTAGCACAAATAAGACGGAAGTTGCTTGTCTCAACTTTAACAGAACCGACAGGAAAATATTCGCCGCTTTCTAGTACTCTTAATAATTTTCTCTGCATTCCTAAACTCATCTCGCCAATCTCATCAAGAAATAAAGTGCCATTATCAGCAATTTTAAGTAATCCGATTTTGTTAAAATCAGCGCCGGTAAATGCACCTTTCACGTGGCCGAATAACTCACTTTCAATTAAATTATCCTGAATTGCCGAACAATTAAGTAAAACAAATTTTCCGGTTTTATTTCTTGAGGAATTATTATGAATAAATTGAGCAACCATTTCTTTACCAACGCCAGTTTCGCCAATAATTAATACCGGAAAATCAACTCTGGCAATTCGTTCGGCAATGTTGTAAACATCCAACATCTTCTTATTTTTTATAATGGGATAATTATCTGTTTCTGGATTTTTCATTTTGAAAAAGCTGCGATGTTGAAAACTGTTTTAGAGAGGAAGAACGCCAGTAATTCTTTTTTGAAATATAAATAATCTTTAGCCTAATAAAAATGTAACAAAAGAGTTGGTATATTTTCTACAAAAAAAGGCTGGATTAAATCCAGCCTTTTTAGGAGAGCGATATATGAAGCTATTTACAACGAAGACCCACTTTCTGCAGATAACGCATAACTATTATAAAATCTTGCGCATAAATCTCTGACTCTCTGGCTGTCATCAAACTTTGCCGCGTGTTTAACTGCGTAAATAGCTTTTCCGGTTCCAATTTTTGTAAGTGATAAAGCAGCAATTATTCGGCCCTCATCTGTTTTTTCGTTACTCAACATTTTCATTAACGGAATAATTGCTTCTTCAACTTTGTATTCGCCAAGAAAATATGCACTACTTATGCGAACTCCATCATTACTAGAGTTAATCCCCACCATGTAGTTATCTATTGCTTCTTTTGTTAAAATGCTTCCGTCATTTGGTTTCATAGTCTGCCCGAAAACTGCAGCTGCACTTAACAACAAGGAGACTGCTAAAATTACTACTTGCTTTTTCATGTCAGCACTCCTTTACTTTTTTGTGGTTAGTTATTTTTTAATTTCACCAGCAAAAATAATTTATATAAAGCTTAGAATCTCACAGATGAAAAGTGAAGACCTTGCAAAGTTTGGTAAAGAATTAGGAAGAAAAATAAATGATAAATTAGAGTCAATAGATAATTG
>DAIEML010000125.1 GCA_027349615.1 Ignavibacteriales bacterium
GTTAATTTCATTTTGGACTCTCTTAACTAAATAATGGTTCCCAACATAAGTTTCCACACAGCCAAATGAACCGCAATTGCACTGCGGGCCATTAATATCAATCGAAGTATGGCCAATTTCTCCGGCGCTTCCAAATTCTCCTCTAAAAAGCTTTTGCTTGTAAATAATTCCGCCGCCAACTCCGGTTCCAAGTGTAACCATTATGAATGAATCTATTTTTTGTCCAGCACCAAAAATCATTTCTCCAATTGCCGCAACGTTCGCATCGTTTTCCACATGAACTTTCATCTTAAATTCTTTTTGTAGAATTTTACCAAGATTCACTTTATTCCAGCCTGGTAAGTTTGGCGGATTTTCCACAGTGCCTTTTTTTGTTGAAACAACACCAGGTGCACCAATGCCAATTGCCTGAATCTTCAAATTATTTTTAGATAAAAGTTCCTTAATACCTTTTTTGATTTGAGATATAACTTTATCCGGCCCTTGATTTGCTAAAGTTTCTAATGAAATCTTTTTAATTATTTTCCCTTTTTGAGATACAATTCCGATCTTAACATTTGTTCCGCCAAGATCGACTCCAACAGCGTATTTTTCTGACTTCGGCATAAATTGATCCTATCAAAAATTTAATTAATCTACAATATGAATTTAACACTAAAGGAAATATTATTAAAATTAAAAACTTTGGAATGATGAAGGTCATTATATGGTAAAAATAAATTATATTGTTTTGATTTAAACCAATAAAAAAGCCTGCCCTTTTTATTAGTTCATTTGAAAAAGCAGGCTAAATAAACTTCTATGTTCAATCAGTAAACAAGCAAAACTCTACCTTAAGAGTTTAGAAAAAAAAATGCTTATTCATCCTGAACGCGAGTTGCTTTAAACGAGCCTGTTATTGTAATTAAAGAAGCTGAAACCACTTCTTGAATACTTCCATTAAACGAACCTTCAATAGTTTGTCCGACCGTTCCATACTTACTAATGCTGGTTTGGCCCGTAGCCTTTGGTATGCAATATCTATTGTTGCCGGAAGCATTATAAAAGCTTACTACAACTCCATTAACATTAGGAGAATTTAAAGTGTACTCTTCCCATTGATAATTTCCAGATACTGTTCCGGCAAAAGCAACTACAACTAAAACAGAATCACTGCCATTCTTACCATAAAAAATACAATTTGTAATTTGATCCGAAGTAGAATATGCGGCTAACCCAACATTGAAATTAATTTTTGTATTATTGTAACCGCCGCCATTTAAAGTAATTGAGCCGGCACCAGTTGTTTGATCTCCCGGTATTATGGGGTTACTATCACCTTTTTTTGAACATCCTGAAATAAGAATAAAAAGTGAAATTGAAAAAATCCATGCGATTCTATAAATTGCTTTTCCCATTTCTATCTCCTTTATAAAATTATTAATTAATGTTAATTATTACAGAACTCACGAGAGAACAAATAAATTCATTTCATAATAACTTAATAATATTTGGTAGCTTGAAAAAAACGACATGCTGTTCTTCCACTTTATTGTCTTCTATAATATAAAATCCCAACAGCAACTTTCTTAACATAAAAAATAATTCAGTTAAATGCACGTTATTATTAATTACAAAAGTTTCGTCAGAATTCTAGGAAGAAAAAATCCAAATAACTAAACGGTAAAATAAGTTGCACTTTTATCCAACTATAAAAAATTATATGACTAGAATATTTATACATTGATTAAAAATTGGTCGATGTTATTTGCTTAAAATTCTTAAAACGAAATCAATTCTCATTTTGGTATTAAAGTTTTAGCAAAAGGATGAGAATTTCAAATAAATTTAAAATGGTATAATTGTTGGAAAGAAATTAGAAAAAATAAGGCAGAAAAATGGTATTAAGTGAAATAATTATCGATTCTTTTGTTTTGCTCGCTGCAATATTCTTTGTAATAATTGTTGTATCATATCTTATTTATAAACTTCGTGCGAAGAAAAAAAACAATCCTTATTTACAAAAATCTTATATGAAATTTAATGATAATGAAATAAGTCAAGCTCATCAGTTAACCAATTTTCAATTTGCGGATAATAATTATAATATGAACTATAATTCATTTAATGATTCTCTTAATAGCAACAATAAATATGAATTTAATAGTTCTACAACTCAATTCAATTTTAGAGACAATTCAGACAATATTCAATTAAAGAAAAAGAATAATCATTTTCATAAGTCAAATCATTCAATTAAGAAAATTTCTTATAAATAATTTTTTCCAAAGTTTTTTAATTAGAGAATTCTGTACTAATGATTTTCAATTTTCCCGGATAAGTTATTTCACCAAGTAATGTTGAAACTGTAGGCTGAGCGAAAAGAATAATTTTAGATGAACGATTTTTTTCACCGGCTAATGCAAATACTAAATTTAATAATTGATCATAATCTTTATCTTTAAAAAATTTCAATAAATCTACATCAACTCTAATCGGTATATTTGTAACCTCACCGGTTCCGGGAATTGAAATTGGATTATTTATATTTCCGCTTATTGTTTCTTTATCGTCAATATACAAACTCCAAGGAAATGATTGCAGTCCGACATCCTGCTTCGGATAACCACCATTTCCATCATTAGGATTTTTTGCTTCAACATTGATTAGAAATGAAATTGGGAATTCTCTTTTTGCAAATGCAGAAGTAATTTTCAAAACTTCAAATGGGCTAAAATCTCTTACGCTTGTCTTCCTTTCTAACGAAACTCCGTTGATTGAAAAATTATCAACAATTCCAATTTTAAATTTTAGTCTAGATACATTAATAATTGTTTTATAAACGCTGCAACTTATGTTTGTGAAAATAATGATTGCTGAAATTATAAATATTATTTTTTTCATTGCTTAATAAGTTTTTGAGATTCTTCAATCTTCTTAAGAATTAATTGAGCAACTTTTAATGCACGCAGTCCATCTTCTCCAGAAACTATCGGTCGTTCTTTTTTTATTACACAATTCACAAAAAGTTCAAGCTCATATTTTAAAGCATTAATTTCTTTAACTTCAGGCTGCTCATAAATAACTCGTTTCTTTTTATCGCCAATTCCAATTTCACCAAAAGAAATTAATCCGCTGTTTATTTTTTCTTCCAAAGGTATAAGTCTGTATACTTCAGAAACGCCGGTAATAAAATCTAAAGCTATATAATTATCACGCTGGAAAATTCTCATCTTCCTCATTCTTTTCTGCGAAATTCTGCTTGCTGTTACGTTTGCAACAGCGCCATTCTCAAATTGAATTCTCGCGTTTGCAATATCAATATTATTTGAAACCACAGCAACACCGCTTGCAGCAATATCTTTAACTTCACTTTTTACAAGACTTAAAATTATATCGATGTCATGAATCATTAAATCAAGAACAACTGCTACATCGGTTCCGCGGGGATTAAATTGCGCTAATCTGTCTGTTTGAATAAACATTGGTTCGAGAATATATTTCTCGAGAGATATAAGCGCCGGATTAAATCGTTCAACATGTCCGACTTGCATTATTAGTTTCTTTTCTTCAGTTATTTTAACAAGTTCTTCAGCTTCACCAATTGAAACAGTAATTGGCTTTTCAACAAAAACATGAATGTTTTTTTCTAAACATTTTTTTGCAACTTCATAATGAGCGCTGGTCGGAGCCGCTATTGAAACAGCATTTACTTCGTTCAATAAATACTCAACGTCATCAAATACTTTTACTCCAAATTCATTACCAGCATTTTGAGCAGCAGCATTATTGATATCGAAAATTCCTACAAGGTCGCAGTCATCAATTTGTTTGTATAATTTAATGTGAAATTTTCCAAGATGTCCTGTTCCGATTACACCAATTTTTAATTTTTCCATTTTATTCACTCTTAATTTGTTGATAACCGATTATCCTATCATAACCTCCGTAGTTCGGATCATTATAATAAAGAAAAACTTTATAAATATTTTTTGTATCCCAATTATTTCCTTCAAGAGTAACCCAATCTGCTTTTTCTAAATCCCCATTATTAAAATCAGCAATTACATATTGATAATCATAAATCCCGCGCTTAAGAGGAATTGTAATTGAATATAAGCCGTAATTATTCGTTAACTGATAGTCGGAAGAAATCTTCCAATTATTAAATGCACCGACCAAATAAATTCCGCCAGGCACTTCGCTCGGCGGACGAATTGTAAATGTGACATTTAAATAAGTTGCAAAATCATCATTAAAATTTGTAAGGATTGATCCGCCATTCAAATCGCGTTTACCCAAAGTAAAAAATCTTGAATAATCAATTTCATCTAAATGTGCTTTTACATCCTTGCTTTGAAAAATATTTGTATTTCTTAAATCAGTTTGCCGATACTCATTGCCAGGCAAAATATCTCTGGCAATGAAAGAAAATTTTCTATTGCCGTCCCAATAAAATTGTCTAACATTTGTATTTTCCTTCCTATCAACAATAATTGGATAATCAATTTTATGGTTATCGATTATTTCAACTTGATTTACATTTGAAGGATAAAGATCATTAGGTAAGTTAAAGTTTGTGGTAATGTTAAAAACTTTTGAAAGATCAGCCGGAAAATAAATTTTGTCTTCTAGCTGCTCTTTCTTCAAAGTATCTTGAAGCGCAACTACCGGATAAACCACATAAAATTTTCCGGTAGCATAAACAATTGATGTATCTTGAGAATCGGTTACATAAAATCTCCACTTGCCGGAAAATGGAAAATCAACATAACCTTTTGAATCCGGATAGCTTCCGACAAAATGATATTTTGCTTCTTTCACAGTTGTAGGCAGTTTTGAAAAGTCCAATCTGTAACCGATATTTTTTCCTTGGTTGAAAAGGAAGATGTTGTTATATGGATTCCAGTTTCTATCGCAAAATCTAAAAACAATATTAAGGCTTGGCAAAAAATCAGACTGAACATCAAACTCAATTGTTAAATGCTGTGCGCCGCCGTTTCCCGGAGTAATAATCGGAAAGGAAGTTTCGTCATTATCGCCGTATGCTTTTAAACTTTTTATTTCTAAAGATTGTGGAAAAATTTGAAAAGCAAAATAAATTAGAAGTAGGAGAATTTTAAATTTCAAATGCTACTCCTTTATCAGAAGTTAAAAATCTCTACGCACTTAATTGAACTATACGGAATAAAAACTTTTACAATCTCTTTCTCTCTTTCAGCTTCCAGCATTATTCCTTCATCAAAAACACCCGAAAGTTTCCCGGTTTTAAAAACAATTTCATAAATTGGAGTGTTGGATTTTGTATCCATTGTTAATCCATAGTTTTCATTCATGGTAACATTTAATGTTTGCCCCATAAATTGTTTCCATTCAAGTTTCATATTTATTGCCCTATAATAAATCGTTTATTGCTTGCTTGAATTTTTCCAAGTCTTTACAATGATAATATTTTTTTAGAAACTGAGCCGCAAGAATTTTATCGCCAGCAGAAATATAATTTGCATAAACCGCAACAATAGCAGCTTTGATTGATTCTGTTGATTTACAATCTTCCTGGTTTGAACTAAAATATTCTTCAATTACATCAATTAATTTTTCATTCTCAGCAATGAAGATATTATAAACTTCATCATTAACCGAAAATATTTGGCCGTTTTCGTATATCCAGCAATTTATGGGAACAAAATTGTCTTCTTCGTTTTTATTTAGTGTATCAAACTTTGCGTTCCCGGTAACTATTATATTTTTATTTGCTTCTTTTGAAAAATAAATATCCGGTTCCAAATAGCCCGAAGAAATTGAATCAGCAACGTAAAAAGAATCAGCAGTATTAAATACATAAATTGTGTATAAATTTCTGGTGCTGTCTTTCTTTTCGTCTATTACCAAAAACTCTTTATTTCCGTCGCCATCAAGGTCAATTGCTAAGGAATTTGGATTGTTAAAACTCTTTTCAAGAAAAACCTTTCCAGATTTATCGGCCGCATCAAGTTTCAAATTTTCAATCTTAATGTTGTAATTATTAAAATTAAAATTTCCGGTTTGGCTGTAACCATTGTAAACGAATGTTAAAAGGATAAAAAGCGATATGAGTAATTTCATCAGATAAAATAATTGGAAATAATCATTTGAAATATAATTTATTCCAAACAATATAACACTCTAATAATTTCTGAAAGTTAAAATTATTTTCTAAATATTAAATTTTCTGGTAATTAAGTCTAATTCTATCTAATTTGATCATAAAGATTTTAAATAATAGGCAAACTTTTAAAATTTGAAATAATTCTCTTCTTTTAATTTTTTAATAATCTTTAAGGGATTTCTATGAAAACTTTATCGCTGAAAATCATTTTTATAATCGGAATTTCTTTTGTATTCACAACGAATATCCTATCTCAGGAAGCTTATAATCTTCATTATAAATTTTCAAAAGGAAAAGCTTATTTATATAAAAACTATACTGACCTTAATTCAACTCAAGAAGTGATGGGACAGAAGATGAAATTTAATACAAATTCGCAAAGCGTAATTAGATTTCATGTAAATAATGTTGCTGATAACGGCGATGCTGATATGACTATTTCATTCGATTCTCTAACAGTAAAAACTTATATGATGGGAAGAGATACAACTCTTGATCTTTCTAGTTTGATTGGGAAAAGAGCTAAGGCAACTGTTACTTCTTTAGGCAAAGTAGAAAATTATGAGATGATTGATTCCGTTGATGAAAAATATAAAATGGTTTCTATTTCAAATCAGGTTAGTCAATTTTTTGCTCAGCTTGCAGGGACACAAATAAAAGAAGGTGAAACTTGGAACAGCAATAGGGTTGATACTATTAAAACTATGGGAAGCTCAATAATAGATACGACTAATTTTGTTTATACTCTTGCTGGTAAGGAAACAAAACTTGGGCATGAATGTTTCAAAATTCCTTTTACTACAAATTTAACAATGC
>DAIEML010000126.1 GCA_027349615.1 Ignavibacteriales bacterium
CGTTATAAACAATATCTGAATAATCATTTGTAGCGAATATTGCCAGATCAGCTTTTTTACCAATTTCGATACTGCCGCGTTCTTTATTCAATCCAATAGCTTTGGCAGCGTTTATTGTTACTGCTGAAATTGTTTCTTCAATTGTCATTCCCATTTTTAAAGCGGCAAGACTCATAATCAAATTTAAATTACTAATATTTGAAGAACCAGGATTAAAATCTGTTGATAAAGCTACAATTGAATTATTATCAATCAACTTTCTAGCTGGTGCGAATTGATGATTTAAAAAAAATGAAACCCCTGGAAGCAAAACACAAACAATATCTGTTGAAGAAATTTTTTTAATATCCAAATCATTTATTACTTCAAGATGATCAACACTTACAGCGTTGTACTTTAAGGCTAAATCAATTCCACCTAAGCTATTAAATTGATCGGAGTGAAATTTCAAATTGAATCCAAGTGATTTTGCTTTTGAAAATAATTTGTCGAGTTCTATTACAGAAAATGCAGTGCTTTCACAAAAACCATCGCTAAATTTTGCCAGATTATTTTGTGCAATGAAAGGAAGCAATTCATCCGTTAGTATTTTCAAATATGGTTGGTGATTTTCTTTAAATTCTACCGGATAAGTATGAGCGCCTAAGAAAGTTGGAACAATATCAATAGGATATTTTTCATTTAAATAGTTGATTACCTTCAATAATTTAATTTCATTTTCAAAATCTAATCCATAACCGCTTTTAATTTCCAAAGAAGTAATTCCTTGAGTAATAAAATAATTGATTCGAAGTGAAGTTATATCAACTAAATCATTCACTGAAGAATTTCGAACTGAATTTACAGTTTTATTTATGCCGCCTCCGCGCATTGCAATTTCTTCGTAAGAAATTCCTTTTAACTTGTCTCTAAATTCGTCTGATCGTGAACCTGAAAAAACTGTGTGAGTGTGGCATTCAACTAATCCAGGAAGGATAATTTTATTTTTAACATCAATTATTTCATCGCACTCAATATCTTTTATAGATGAATCAGGTACAATATCTTTAATAATATCATCTTCAATTATTAACGAATATCCAATCAAAACATTCAAATCACGTTGTTCTTTTCCTCTTTTAAAATTATTTCCGAAAGTATCGACGGTAACTATTTGAGAAGGATTGGATAAGATCTTTAACATAAATAAAATTATTATCTATAAACATTAATAGTTTCAGGAATTATTCTAGCATCAGAAAAGCCGGATTGCTTAAGCTGAAAATCCATATTCTTTGCATCATCAATATTTTTGAAATCCCCAACTTCAACTTTATAAAATGGCGGTGTAAAAACTACATATATTGAAGATAGTTTTGTTTTGAAATAGATGTCCGATCTCATTTGATTAGCTTCATCCAAATTATCTGTAATTAAAACTTGTACACGATAACCAGGAATTGTTTTTAACACAACACTACTTGAATCTGAAATCTCAGGTTTTGAGTTGTAGCTATACCAAACATTTTGTGAATTATTTACACTAGAATCTTTTTTTGAATTAAGTGAAATCTTAGCGTGATAATTTGTTAAATCAAAATTTTCCTTAAACTTAATTTCTTTTTGTTCATTTTTTACTTTGCTATTTTTATTGTTTACTGTTTCCTGCTGGTATCTGCTGCCTGTTGAAGTGCCACAAGATGATAAAAAGAAAGTTGAGGTTAATATAATTAAAAGAATTAATTGTCTAATTTTCATTTCGTGTAATACATTAAGAAATTATAGAATTACTTCTAATATAAAAGAAATTACCAATTACCCAAACTTGAATAAAGTGAAAATATCGAACGAAAAAATTGACGAATCGTAAATTATTAAACCTAAAATGGCTATATAAAGTCATTGAAACATTATTTTGAGAAAAATCTTTTAATTTCGTAAATTGCAATATTATTAATTAAAATCATTTGAATATGTCCGCAAAAAAGTACAAAATTTTATTTGTAACATCCGAAGTTGTGCCATTTGTAAAAACAGGTGGTTTAGCAGATGTTTCAGCAGCATTGCCACAAATGCTTTCTGAAATGGGGCATGAAGTTCGAATAGTTGTTCCAAAATATGGAGCAGTTGACGATAGAAAGTTTAAAATACACGAAGTAGTTAGACTCAAAGATATTCCTGTAAAAATAGGAAACAAAGAAGTAATATTTTCTTTAAAATCTTGTTTTCTTCCAGGGCAAAAAGTACGTGTACAAATTTATTTTTTAGATAATGCAGAATATTTTGGTAGCCGCAATAGTTTGTACGTTGATCCTTTCACCGGTGAAGATTATCCGGACAATGATGAACGATTTACTTTACTTACAATTTCAGTGTTTGAATTGATTTCGAAACTTGGCTGGATTCCAGATATTATTCATTGTAATGATTGGCAGTGTGGACTGATACCTGCATATTTAAAAACTATTTATAAGAATAACGAACAATTCTCAAAATTTAAAACTGTTTTTACAATTCATAATTTAGCTTACCAGGGAATGTTTCCAAAATCTTCATTTCATAAAACAGGCTTACCGGATGAATTAAATTCTGAAAAAGGAATTGAGATTTACGGTAAAATTAATTTTATGAAATCTGGTTTGCTTCATGCTGACGTAATTAATACTGTAAGTGAAACCTATGCAAATGAAATCAGATCTGATGAAGAGCAAGGCGCAGGATTGAGATCAGTCCTTGCAAAAAGAAAGAATGATCTTTATGGAATTATAAACGGAATTGATACTCATTTATGGAATCCGGAAAAAGATAAACATCTTCCAAAAAAATATTCATCAAAGAATTTATCGGGTAAATATGAAAATAAACAAATATTAGCTGAAAAGTTTGGTTTCAACTATGATGAAAAAATTCCAGTGGTAAGTTTAATTTCTAGACTTTTCGATGCAAAAGGAATGGATTTGATTTCGGAAGCTTTCACTGAACTTATGAAACTTAATCTTCAATTTGTTTTACTTGGAACTGGTGAAAGAAAATATCATAACTTTTTTGAAAAGATGAGTAATAAATATCCAGGAAAATTTGCATGTTATTTAGGTTTTAATGATGAACTTGCACATTTAATTGAAGGCGGTGCCGATATTTTATTGATGCCTTCTCGATATGAACCATGCGGATTAAATCAAATGTACAGTTTAACTTATGGAACAGTTCCATTGGTTCGCGAAACCGGCGGTTTGGCTGATACTGTGATAAAATATAATGAAAAGACAGAAGAGGGCAATGGTTTTGTCTTCAAACATTATGAAGCATCTGCACTGATAAAAGAAATGAAAAGGGCTCTTAAAATATTTGAAGATAAAAAAGCCTGGACAAAAATTATGCGTGAAGGAATGAAGTGCGATTTTAGCTGGAACTCCTCAGCTAAAAAATATATTGATTTATATAAGACTGTAATGAACAACGAATAATGCCAAGCTATGCGATTTTTTTAGATAGAGATGGAACTCTGAACGAAGACCCAGGTTATTTAGGAAATCCAAATCAAGTTAAGCTTCTTCCAGGTGTTGGAGAAACGCTTTCAACTCTTAAAAATGAACTAGGATTCAAACTGATAGTCATTTCAAATCAATCTGGAATTGCTAGAGGATTGATTACAAAAAAAATGGTAGAATCTGTTAATCAAAAAATTAATGAACTTCTTGATGAATTTAACGTCATAATTGATGCTTTCTATTTTTGTCCTTCTCATCCGGATTTTAATAATGCAGAAGAATGTTTATGTAGGAAGCCATCACCGGAAATGGTTTTTAAGGCAGCCAAAGATTATAATATTGATTTAGTGGGTTCGTATTTTGTAGGCGATGCAGTTTCAGATATTGAATGCGGAATAAATGCCGGATTAAAAACAATTTTAGTAATGACGGGCTATGGTGAGGAAAGTTTTTATAACTTGAAAAAACAAAATAAATTTCCCACTTTTGTTGCTCAAAATATTACAGAAGTAAGTTCTATTATAAAAAAAGATTTATTGGAGAAAATTAATTGAATTACCGCAAATTGCTGTTCATTCTAATCGGATTAACCTCTTTCATTTTTTATTCATGCAACAATAATCCAACTTCAGCAGGATTAGGACTTTTAAAAAATGATTACATCAACGTTAAACAAATTGATTCAAACACAGATTCATTAAAACAAATTTCTACTAATTTCAAAAGATCAACACCATTAGGTATTTCTAGTAATATACTTGTTGGTAGTAATTCTAATGTTCAATCATCATCACTAATTCAATTTTCAATTGTTCTTGATGACTCTGTTAAACAAGATTTGTTAGCTGGAAATGTGAATGTTGTTTCTTCTAATATTTATCTTTATCCGGTTTATACTTTCGGAGATACAAACTCAGTAATGGATTTTTCAGTTCACAAAGTTTTAAACTCTTGGAACCCCAATTCAATTGATGGTGACAATGCATCAAGCATAAGTTTCGAACAATCAGATTTGAGTTCGGGAAGAACTTTTACTGATTCTTTAGTCTCTTTTACAATGGATAATTCAGTTGTAACAAGCTGGCTAAAATACGCTTCTGACACAACAACTCAGCCTGCAGTTTACGGAATTTATTTAATACCAAGCTCAAATTCGAAAAAAGTAATGGGCTTTCAAGCTTTATCTATCGGAGCTAGCAACCCATCAACTTTACATGTAGTTTTACAAAAACCTGGTGTTTATCAAGACACTTTAACATTCTATCCAATTCAAGATGCTAGTGTTGTAACTGGAAGTCTTCCGAATATAAGTTCCGAGGAATTTGCTGTTCAAGGTGGATTGACTGTTAATTCTAAACTTTGGTTTGACGTTAGTTCTATTCCAAAAAATACCGTAATAAATCGCGCACTTTTAACTTTAACAATTGATTCAACTGCATCAATTGTTGGAACTGATTTGACAAGTACACTTGATGTCAGACTTTTCCAAGACACTGTAAATATTACTTATGATACAACCCAGGTATTTACATTAGCTCGATCTGGAAATACATTTCAAGGTGATATAACTAATTATGTCCAATCATGGATTGATACCGGTAATAATTTAGGAATTCTTTTACAAGTAACTGGGCAAGAAGGCAATTTAGATTTGTTTGCAATTAAAGGTAGCAATGCTGCAGATAGAAGCGCAAGGCCTCGACTTCAATTAACATATACGAGTAAAAATTGAATATGAAATTAAACATTAAAATTTTAATCTTAATACTTTTTGTTTTTCAAATTTTTGTCTTTGGTCAAAATAGTTCAAGTTATTCTAGAATTGGAATTGGCGATATTTTATATTCCTATTCTGCATCTGAACTTGCAATTGGACAACTTGGATCTTCATTATCATACTCGGGTTTTGTAAATATTGTAAATCCAGCTTCATGGACTGATATAAACCGGACACGATTTGAAACTAGCTTATCCTACACAGGATTGTATATTTCTGATAATACTACAAATCAATTTAACGGCAAGGCTCAATTCAGTGGATTTACTTTAGGTTTTCCAATCAGCGATTCGAATGGAATCAGTTTAACTCTTGGTTTAGTTCCGTATTCAATGATCAGTTATAATGTAATAGGGAATGAAAACTATTTACCTGCTACAAATGATTCTTACCAAGTTACTTATCAAGGGCAAGGCGGATTATCAAAATCATTTATTGGTGCATCCTATCAATTACCTTTTAATTTGAAAATAGGTGCCTCGCTAGAATATTATTTTGGAAATTTTAATTATACTTCAAACGCATCGTTTACTAATAGTACAGTTATTTCTACAGAATATAAAAGAACATATCAACCTAATGGACTTGGAACTACTTTCGGTCTTATAAGTCCGGATTTCTCAAATATTTTTAACTCTAAATCTATTTCAAATTTAAGGATTGGTTTAGCTGTAAATTATATTTCTACTTTAAGCACTGATACTCTATTAACTTCAACATCTGCAGTTAGAACTGATACAATTGGTGAAGGAACAGCAGATATGAAAATTCCTTTAAGGTTAACTGCAGGTTTGAGTTTTGCATTGAACCAAAAATATATTTTTAGTTTAGACGCTTCATCACAAAATTGGTCACAATATTCTTTTAACGGCATTAAATCTAATGATCTTAGAAATGCAATGAAGTTGAGCGCTGGCTTTGAGTTTAGACCGAAAGCAGATATTGGAATGTCTACTTGGGATCAAATTATTTGGAGAGCAGGAGTAAGCTATGAACAAACGCAATATCAAATTAATAATATTGGAATTAATCAGATTTCAATTGCCGGTGGCTTTTCTTATCCTTTAAGTTATGTTAATACTTTGGATTTTGCTCTTCAATATTCTCAAAGAGGTACCAGGCAATCTAGCTTAATGATGGAAAAAGCATTTACAATTAATGTGGGTTTAAGTTTAGGAGAACTTTGGTTCCTTCGACGTGATGAATGAGAAACTTAAAAAATATTTATTTTGATTATGATTTATACGATTGACTGAAATTAAAATAAAATTTTCAAAAAAAGAATTTATATTCACTTTCCTAAAAAAATAAAATGTATAATAATCTAAAGAATGATCAAGAGATTTTTGAAGTTTTAAATCTCGAAACTAAACGCCAGCAAGAATATTTAGAACTAATTGCTTCAGAAAATTTTGTAAGTTCTGCGGTTCTAGAAGCTGCGGGAACCGTTTTGACAAACAAATATGCTGAAGGATATCCAGGAAAACGATATTATGGCGGATGCGAATTTGTTGACATGGCAGAAAATTTAGCAAAAGAAAGATTAAAAAAATTGTTCAATGCCGAATATGTGAATGTTCAACCGCATAGCGGATCTCAAGCAAATATGGCTGTGCTTATGACGTATTTAAAACCTGGAGATAAATTTTTAGGTTTAAGTCTTGCTCACGGCGGACATTTAACTCAT
>DAIEML010000127.1 GCA_027349615.1 Ignavibacteriales bacterium
AGTCACTTATAGAGATTTAGTAAAGAAGAAAACAGTTTACGAAAAAAGTTTTTCAAATTATGGCGACTACCTATCAGGTGGAAGCATAACTTTAAGAAGAAACGCTATCGAGAAAGCAATAGATAATATTACAGATGACATTCTTCTCGAAACAGTTTCCGGTTGGTAATTTAAATTAATTATTTTAAGGATTCATATAAAAATGGATAACGTGGTTCTGATATCATATTTTGTTTCTCTCTTCATTCTATTTGTGTTTGGTCTGCACGGATTTATAATGATATTTTATTACAACAAATATCGAAATGTAAAACATACTCCAAAAGAAAATTTTGAACCAAACTCAAAGGTAACAATTCAACTTCCTTTATATAACGAGCAATATGTTGTTGAAAGAATTATTAATGCAGTTTGTGAAATTGATTATCCAAAAGACAAAATGGAAATTCAAGTGCTTGATGATTCAACAGACGAAACTGTTTCGATAACCGCGCGAATTGTTGAAGAAAGAAAAAAAGAAGGATTCGATATAAAGCATGTAAGAAGAAGCAGCCGCGAAGGGTTTAAAGCCGGTGCATTAAAAGAAGGAATGAAATTAGCCAAAGGTGAATTTATTGCTATATTTGATGCTGATTTTATTCCCCAAAAAGAATTTTTGAAAAAGACACTTTCATTCTTTACTGATGAAAAAGTTGGAATGGTTCAAACAAGATGGGAACATATAAACGGCGATTACTCAATTTTAACTAAAGCCCAAGCTTTAGCGCTTGATGGACATTTTGTAATTGAACAGACGGTTCGAAATAAAGCTGGATTTTTTATCAACTTTAACGGAACCGGTGGTGTTTGGAGAAGATCATGTATTGAAGATGCTGGTAATTGGGATGGCGATACTTTAACTGAAGATTTGGATTTGAGTTATCGCGCTCAATTAAACGGTTGGAGATTCGTATTCTTAAAAGATTTTACTTCTCCGGCAGAATTGCCATCTGAAATAAATGCACTAAAGTCGCAGCAATTTAGATGGACAAAAGGCGCAATTGAAACTGCTAAAAAAATTCTTCCATTAGTTTGGAAAGCAAAAATTCCATTGCGTGTAAAACTTCAATCAACATTTCACTTAACAAATAATATAGTTTTTCCGTTTATTTTACTAGCAGCAATTCTGAATGTACCTTTGATTTTTATAAAAAACAGCGGTCCGCATCAAGCTTATTTTGCAGTGATGTCAATGTTTGTTTTAGCTTTTGTCAGCTCATTTATGTTCTATCTATATTCACAAAAAGATATTCGAACTGACTGGAGAAAGAAAATAGTTTTATTCCCATTATTTATGGCGGGCAGCATGGGATTTGCGGTAAACAATTCGCGTGCTGTTTTTGAAGGTTTATTAAATAGAAAAAGTGAATTTGTAAGAACACCTAAATTTAAAGTTGTTGATAATAAGGATTCATGGATCGGCAAAAAATATAGAAGTAAGAAACTCGGACTTTCTGTCTACGTTGAACTTATTATGGCAATTTATTGTTTAATCGGTGTAGCTTCATCAATTTATTTCTTAGAGATTGCTGCGCTTCCATTTCAGATTTTATTTTTCTTGGGCTTTTCGTTTGTTTCATTGACTTCAATTAAACACGCTTTTTCAAAAACCTAGGTTCTGACTGTGGCTAAAACGTCAACAGAAATATTTGATGAAAAAGTAAATTTAATTTATGAGTATAATAATAAATCTCCGTTATTTGCAAAAATGGCAAATACGGAGATTGAAAATAATAATTTAGATAAAGCTATAGAGATATTAAATAAGGGGATTGAGATTTATCCAAATTATCCTTCGGCATATTTACTTCTTGGTAAAGCAAATATTTTAGTCGGAAATTATTCATCTGCATTAAAGAATATTAAAAAGGGAAGCGATCTTATCCATTCAAAAAAAACTTATGATTACTATTTAAGAGAACTTGAAAACGTTAAAAAGCAAAGAACATTTTTTCAGAAAAGTACAAGGACAAGCTTTCTTTCTCAACTTGACAAATCTGATAATGATCTTGAACCTAAATTATTTGAAGAAGAAAACAAAAAAGAAGCTTCACAGCCGATTGATGAGAACATTAATAGAAAATCTGATGAAATTAATAATTCTAAATTATCACATTTAAATAAAGATGTGAACTTGTCAGAACTATTAATTGATAATTTTCCAAGTGACAATTTGATAGTTTCCGAAACTCTTGCAAAAATTTATGCGGCACAAGGTGAGCAGAATGAAGCTATTAAAGTCTATGAAAAATTGATAATTAAAGAACCGCAAAAAGCTAAATATTATAATCAAAAAATTTCTGAATTAAAATCTGAACTTGAATTATAATTTTATCAAACAAACTTACCTTGCCAAATCTTTTAAATTTTAAGATGAAACAAAAACAAACTCAGAGCAAATTAGATCGACAATTTTACACGCGCGATCTTTTGGCTGTTGCAAATCAACTTTTAGGAAAACTAATTGTGAAAAAAGAAAAAGGAAAAATTTTATCAGGTAAAATAGTTGAAGTAGAAGCTTACGACGGTTCTATCGATGAAGCTGCGCATACATTTATTGGTAAAACAAAACGAAATGAAATTATGTTTAATGAAGGCGGTTATTTGTATGTTTATTTCACTTATGGGAATCATTATTGTTGTAATGTTGTAACCGGCCAAGAAGGCAAAGGTACTGCAATTTTAATCAGAGCAATTGAACCAGTTGACGGTGTTGCAACTATGATTAAGAATCGATTTAATAGGAATTTGTTAAATGAAAAAGAAAAATATAATTTAACAAGCGGTCCGGGAAAAGTTTGCCAAGCAATGTCAATTAACAAAAATCATTATGGCATAGATTTAACCGGAGAGGAAATTTATTTAATAGATCAACCCATAGTTGAAATGCAAAATGTTGTAATTACCAAAAGAATTGGAATAAAGAAGTCGGTTGATTTACCATGGCGTTTTTATATTAAAGACAATCCTTACGTTTCAAGAAAATGACGCAGCCAAAAAATCTTTTAATTGTAAGAACCGATAGAATTGGTGATGTAGTTCTATCATTGCCGATTGCGAGGATAATTAAAAAATATTTTCCGCAATGCAAAGTTACTTTCCTTTTAAAAGAATATACTAAATGTTTAGCAGAACAAAATCCTTTTATAGATAAAATTATTTTGCTTAAAGAAAAAGACGGTAAGATTTTGATTAAAGAGAATATAAAGGAAATTTCAAGGCACAATTTTGATTCAGCAATTATAGTTTATCCAACATTTATAACTTCTTTAATAATATTTTTATCAAAAATAAAATTTAGAATTGGAACCGGATATAGATGGTATTCAATTTTATTTAATCAAAAAGTTTATGAGCATAGAAAATTTGCAGAAAAGCATGAATTAGAATTCAACGTTAATTTATTAAAAGTATTTGGAATAAATGAGAAAGTTGATGAAGAAAATATTCAATTCGATTTAACTCCGACAATTGAAAGTAAAAATTTAATAGATAAATTTTTAATTGAAGAAAATATTTCTTCTGAAAAACCAATTATAGTAATTCATCCTGGAAGCGGCGGCAGCGCAGTTGATTGGCCTATTGACAATTTCCAAAGGCTTGTTAAACTTATTTCTGCTCAGATGGATTCAACTATTATAATTACCGGCAATAGAAATGAGATTTCTATTTGTAAACAACTTGAAGTTAGCAAAGAAATAAAAAATTTTGCCGGGAAATTTAATCTCTCCGAATTAATTGCTATGATAAATAAAGCTGATTTATTTATTTCAAATTCAACGGGGCCATTGCACATTGCTGCAGCACTTGGTAAATATACTGTGGGATTTTATCCGAACATACTATCTTGTTCGCCGCAAAGATGGGGGCCTTATACAAAAAAGAAATTTATTTTTACTCCGCAAATTCAGTGTTCAGACTGCACAAGAGAAAAATGCTTGAAGCTTGATTGTATGAGCAGCATAAAACCGGAAGATGTTTTTGATCAAATAAACAAAGTTTATCAACATATTCTTAATAATGGAGAACTTGATGTTTAAAAAAGGATTGTTTCTCATCGTACTTGTTTCAATTTCAATTTTGATTAAGGGTCAAAGTTCATCTGAATTTAGAACATTAGAAAATAAAGCTTTTAAAGAAGGCGAAAAATTAACTTATGATGTTAAATATGGATTTGTAACTGCCGGAGTTGCTGTAATGGCTATTCCTAGAATTAGAAGAATTTCCGGTCGTGAAGCTTATAACATTACTTTTGATGTTAATTCGGTCCCAAGTTTCGATTGGATTTATAAAGTTAGAGATCATTATGAAACTTATATGGATGTTCTCGGTTTGTTCCCATGGCGATTTGAACAACATATCCGAGAAGGAAGCTACAGCAGAGATTTCTCAGCTTTTTTTGACCAAAGAAACGGGAAAGCAAAAACAAGCGGCGGCGAATATAAAATTCCCAAATATGTAAATGATATTGTCTCAGCTTTATATTATGCTCGAACTTTGAACTTTTCAAAATTAAAATATGGCGATTATATTCAGCTTCAAAATTTTTATAAAGATTCTGTTTATACTTTAGATGTTAAGTACCTTGGTAAAGAACAAACATCAGTTCCTGCCGGAACTTTTAATTGTATAGTTGTAGAACCAATTATTAAAAAGGGAGGATTGTTTAAAAGCGAGGGAAGCATTTATGTCTGGTTGACTGATGATAATTTAAGAATCCCGGTAAAAGTTAAAACCAAAGTTGTAATCGGATCAATCGATGGTGTTTTAACAAAATATGAAGGTTTAGCCGGAAAAATGACTTCAAAAGTAAATTGAAAAATTTGATAATCGGTGTTTAAGTAATATTTTGAAATTTAGTATTTAACAGTTTCTGTAGAATTATTTAAAAACTTAGATAGGAAATTTTTATACTTTTTTTTATTTTCACATCATATGGAAGAACATAATAACGATCCAAATTTTAAAAACACTCACACTGAAGAACCTCATGGAGAAAATAATTTTCAGCAAATGAGGAATAATAATCTTCCGCGTATTTCACCGGTTACTATTGCTTTAATTGGTTTGTTCGGAGGATTTTTTTTGTATCAGATTGTGGGCGGAATTCTTACATTACTAATTTTTGGATTTAACATCAACGATGCGCCGGTTAATGGTTTAAGATTGATGACAATTGCCGGTCAAATTTTATTTATTCTGCTGCCAGCATTAATTTTCTCAAAAGTATTTTATGAAGATGTCGGACATATAATAAGATTTAAAATTCCTAAATGGGAAGAAATTATTCTTTTTATGCTTGGGATTATTGTCCTTACACCACTCATACAATATTATCTTTCAATTCAAAATTATTTTATTGATTTATGGTCCGTCAATTCATCATTAATTAGAACTGTTAAAACTTTCCTTGATAAAATTAATGATATGGTCGATAAAACCTATGGCAATCTTCTTTCTTCAAAAACTATTTTCGATACAATTCTTGTCGTAATTGTTGTCTCTGTTGTACCTGCAATCTGCGAAGAAACTATGTTCCGCGGTTTTGTTCAGAAAAGCTTTGAATTTAAAATTAAACCTTTTTGGGCTGCACTCATTACAGCTATTTTCTTTGGTTTATATCATTTCAATCCTTATGGTTTAATTCCTTTAATTGCGCTCGGATTTTATTTCGGATTTGCCGCATACACAAGTAATTCTATTTTTGTTCCGATATCTCTTCATTTCTTAAATAACTTTTTGGCAATTATATTCTATTTTATTTATGGAAATGATGATGTTATTAATACCGAAATAACTAAAAATTTCAATTTGTATTCTTCGATATCAATTCTGCTTGGCTTGACTGCTTTGTTTGCTGTAATTATATTCTTTATCAAAAGATATTATTCTCATACAAATAATCAGTAGGAGAAAATATGCCAGTATGTCCAAATTGTAATTATGAATATGTTAAGGGCATTACAAAATGCCCTGACTGCGGTGCCGCTTTAGTTAGCGAGGAATTTTATGTTAGACCTGAAGATTGGGGAGAAGAAGGCTGGGAAGTTGTTTTTACTTCAGATTTAGAATTTGAAGTTGAGATGCTTCGGGATAACTTGGTTGGCGCTGGTATTCCTGCGGCAGTCTTATCTCAGAAAGACAGAAATTTTCCTGCACCAGGAGACTTTTCAGTTGTTAAGCTGCTTGTTCATAAAGAAGATGCACAAAACGCTTTAAATTTTATTGAGCAGATTAAAAATCAGCCACCAGATCAGGAAGAAGATAAGTAATGGCGCTTGAAAATACAGTAAAAAGAGTTCTGGTTTCAATCGTTGCCATTCCATTAATTTTATTTGTTAGTTATTTAGGAAGCTTTTTCTTTTTTTCATTTGTATTAGCAATTGCGCTTATATCATTTTATGAATTTTCAAATCTTGCAAAGTCCAAAGGCGCATATACAAATCTTTGGATTGGCTTTACTGCATTAATTTTACTTTTAATAAATCAGTTCAATTATATATTTGAAACTTATTCCTTTCTTTTATTTCTATTAATTGCACTAACTTTAATTGAATTATTCAGGAATAAAAATTCAGCGATAATGAATATCGGATCAACATTGCTTGGAATATTTTATATCGGTTTATTTGCCAGCTCATTAATCGGGATAAGAGAATTTTATCCTTCTATCGGTGATTTGTATTCGCGCGGCGGTTATATAATTATTTCGATTTTTATTTCAATTTGGATTTGCGATTCCGCCGCTTACTTTTTAGGAACCGCATACGGAAAAAATAAATTGATGCCGCGTGTAAGTCCCAACAAAAGCTGGGAAGGCGCGTTCGCCGGATTTGTTTTTTCGATCATTGGAATGCTGGCGTGCAAATC
>DAIEML010000128.1 GCA_027349615.1 Ignavibacteriales bacterium
TTTATAAAGATATTGGAACTGTAGTTTTTGATACTTTAATCTATCGAGGCAATCCATTAAATTTTTATGTTAAAGCATTCTTAAAATCCATAAAGGGAAATGCAGAAATTGATGGTTCAATGGATTTGAGGAAGGCAGCTGCGACTTATAACATAAATTTTGCTACTCGAAATTTTGATTTGTCTCCTTTCACCGGAGTCATTACAAATATTAATTCCAGAGGATCAATAAAGGGAAGCGGATTTTCACCAGATAAAATGAATAATTTTATAAGATTAAACGGCGATGGTTCTATAATTAGTGGAAATAAATTAGATACACTTCGTTTTACCTCAAATGCAGCAAATAAAAATTTTAGTTATAATTTTTTGGCTAAGTCGGATACAGCAACGGCGAATCTTTCGGGTAATTTCAATTTTACAAATAAAGACAAGCCTTCATATGATATACATGGAAATATAAAAGGATTAAACTTAGCGGCAATTTCCAAAGATACTTCAATGTCGAGTGATCTTAATTTAAAATTAAATGGAAACGGCGATAATTTTGATTTAGATAAAATGAATTTGTATTTAGTTCTAGATTTAGAAAAATCGACAATACATCATGTTAAAATTGACAGTTCTAAGGCAATAGCAGATATTCGAAGCAACGATAACGGTGAAAGGGTTATTAATTTAATTTCAGATCTTGCCGATTTAACTATTATCGGTAAATTTTCTGTAAAACAATCTGTCGATTTAATTTCTAAAGAAAGTAATTTAATTACAACTGCAGTTAAAAATAAAATCAACCAAATCAAATATCCTGACTCTGTTTTCAATAGACAGGAAAATTTCGGACTATCGAAAAAAATAAATAGCCCAATAAAAATTATTCCGCACACTGAAAGCACTAATTTAAAATATTATGTTGAATTTAAGAATTTAGATCTGTTGTCTGTATTTCTTGGTAACAATCATCTTGATCTTGACGGTGATATTAGCGGGGAAATTAAAGATACAACCGGGAATATTTCTACGAGTATAACTACAAATCTTAACTATTTAAAATTTTGGGGACCAAACAATGTCTTCTTCTTTTCTAATTTAAAATTGAAATTTGGTTTAGCAAATAATATTGATTCAACTTCATTAAAAAATATTTCTTCAAATGTTCAATTAACTGCAGATAGAATTTTTAACGGAACAGATTTTAATAATCTTGCACTAAATCTAAATCTTAAAAGAAATAATGTTGATATAAATTTTGCGGGAACAATGCAGAATAAAACCTCAGCAAAACTTTCTGGGAAAATTAATTTTATTAATAACAGTATTCTTTTAAACCTAGATACTTTGCTCTTTAAATACAACGAATTTAAAATTGCAAATAAGGGAAATATTATAATTGATTATTCTAACGATAGGATAGCAATTAACAATTTTAATTTAAGTAGAAACACAGCTGAAATAAATATTAAAGGTGTTCTCAACCGCAGTGGAAATCAAGAGCTAAATATTAATTTAAGCGGAATAAACGGGAAGGATTTATCAACAAATCTTTTTGAATTGAAACCTGAAAATAGTATTGATGCTATTATTCATTTGAATGCAAATATAAAGGGAAATTTTGACAATCCACTTGGAACAATAAATTTTGGCGCTGACAGCGTCGTCTATAAAAATAAATATTTTGGTTCTTTATCCGGCGTGTTAAACTATGCTGATCAAAACCTCTCTGTTTATACTCAGTTTTTAAATTCGGATATTTTATCAAATTCTCAGTCAACAAATCTGAAACCTTCACTGCTAATTTCGGGTAATATTCCTGTTGATCTTTCATTTACCGGCGGTGGAGATAGGTTTGTAAAGACCAAACAAATTGATATAAATATAAACGCCGACAATTTTGATTTGAGTCCGTTAGGCAATGCAATACCAGGAATTCAAAAACTATCCGGCAAGATGATTGCAAATTTAAAAATTGTCGGTACTCCAAATAATCTTGACCCATCCGGCAACCTTACAATTAACAATGCAGAATTTCTTGTTAACGCAAATAATATAGAATACACTGCCGGGATAAAATTTTTAATTAAGAACCAAACTTTAACACTTGATAGTTTATTGATTGCAAATCTTCCTGGAACAACTGGCGGCGGTAGAATTATTGGGGGAGGAATTGCAAATCTAAATAACTTTAATTTAACTTCTGCTCACGCTAAGATTTCCGGAAGTTTAAAAGTATTAAGTAATGATTCAAAAGCAGTAAGCCCGCTGGTTTACGGCGATCTTGTAATCCAAACTGATGGCGATGTTGAATATACTTTGAAAGATAAAAAGTCTTTATTAAAAGCTCCAATTATTGTTAAAGAGGCAATGTTGACATTCCCCCCAACTCAATCTGCTTATCAAACATCAGGAAATAGTTTTATTTATAAGTATAGTTCAGATACTGCTAAACAAAATAAAATTCAATCGGACTTTGAGAATCTTATTCAGCTTTCGCAAGAAAATAGTGCAGGAAATTTAGCAGAACAAAATAATGCAAAATTATCTTTCGATTATAACATCTTAGTTAAAGTTCAAAACGAAGCTGCTTTAAAATTTATTTTAGCAAAAGAATTCAATCAAAATTTAACAGCAATTTTGAAAGGAAATATTGAGTTAGATAGAATTAATGGAAGAACAACGTCGCAGGGAGAACTTTCGTTGCTTGATGGTTCAACATTTCAATTTTTAAAAACATTTGAAGCAACCGGTACAATAAGATTTGAAAGCGAATTAAGCAATCCTTTCTTGAATATTGTTTCTGTTTACAAAAATTATTATACACCTCCGGAACCGGATGCTAAAGAAGAACCTGTAGAAGTTAGAATTAAATTAAACGGTCCGTTAAGCGATCTATCGAAAAATTTTACACAAGATAAAAATAATATTGGAATATATGTCGGCTCTGATGATATTACAAATGATAAGCCCGATCCGACAAAGGATGTTTCCGATGTTGTAATGTTTATATTAACCGGAAAATTTTCATCTGATTTAACAGCACAGCAGCAAACTCAAGCAGTTACTCAATCTGGTTACGTGAAATCTTCAGATTCATTTTGGTCTGGAGCAGCACAAAGTACAGTAAACTCGGTTGCTGGTTCTTTATTAGGCGGAGTATTGAACCGATATTTAGGTGATTATGTAAAAGGAATTGAACTAAGAAGCGTTGGTTCAACTACAAAATTTAATTTGGTTGGAAAGGTAAAAGATTTTAGATATACAATTGGTGGTTCCACAGATGTTTTTTCTGATCTGAGCCAAGCGAATTTAATGATTGAATATCCAATCTTTAAAAATTTCCTTTTGCGAATTGAAAGAAAAGAAGCAATTACACAGACCAGCATTTCTAATGAAATGATTAACGAACTTGGATTAAAATACAGGTTTGAATTTTAATGAAGAAAAAAATAATAGCGTTCTTTAAAAAAAATCCCGGAAGAGAATTTAAGAGTAAAGACATTGCAAAAAAGCTCGGTATCAATTCCGATCATGAATATAGCTCCTTAAAAGCGGTTCTTCATAATCTTTTTGAAGAAAAATATTTATCAAAAAGCGGGAAGCGTTATAGACTTGCTGGATCATCAAAAAATATAAATCAAACTCTTAGCTCAAATCGAGTAACCGGTGAATTACAAATAATTAATGGAAGTTTTGGATTTGTTGTACTGAAAAATTCCAAAATCGGTGATGTTTTTATTGCATCAAGAAATCTCGGTAATGCATTTAATGGCGATACTGTTGAAGCTGTTTTATTTTCGGGACGAAAAGGGAAAAATATTGAAGGACAAATTGTAAAAGTTGTAAAACGAAAACGAGAAGAAATTGTAGGTACTTTAAAAAAATCTAAATCGTTTTATTTTATTGAACCTGACGATCCGGGAATTTACAGAGATATTTATATTGATAAAACGGATTTATCTGGTGCAATTGAAGGTGATAAAGTTGTTGCTGGAAAAATTGAATGGGATAGTTCAATGCAAAATCCAGAGGGGAAAATAATTGAAGTAATTGGCAAAGCCGGCTCACTGGATGCAGAAGTTATTTCAATTGCTAGAGAATTTGATCTTATTTACAAATTTCCGCCAAAAGTTTTGCACGAAGCAAATGAAATTAAAGATCAAATTGATTCCGAAGAAATTAAAAAGAGAAAAGATTTCCGAGGTAAAAATGTTTTTACTATTGATCCGGAAGATGCAAAAGATTTTGATGATGCTTTATCAATTGAAGAATTAGAGAACGGCAATTATTTAATTGGAATTCATATTGCAGATGTGGGTCATTATGTTCAAGCTGGTTCAAGCATTGATAAACAAGCTAAAGCAAGAGGTAATAGTGTTTATCTTGTTGGAAAAGTAATTCCGATGCTTCCGGAGAAACTTTCGAATAATATTTGCTCACTTGTTCCAGGGGAAGATAGACTGACTTATTCAGTAATTGTTGAATTAACAGCTCGCGGCAGAATTGTAAATTATCAAATTGTTAAAACTATAATTAATAGCAAGCAGCGTTTTAATTATGATGAAGTTCAAAAAATTATAACCGGAGAAGAAAATAAATTCAAAAAAGAAATACTTATTTTAAATAAACTTGCACAAACACTTCGCAAAAAAAGATTGAAGGAAGGAAGCATTGAGTTTTTCACTCCGGAAGTGAAATTTGAACTTGACAAAAATGGCGGCCCAATCAGAATCTTTAAAAAAGAAATTAAAGAAAGCAATATGCTTGTAGAAGAATTTATGCTTCTTGCAAACAAATTGACAGCAAAACACATTGCTGCACCAGAAAAAGGTCCGGTTAAACCGTTTGTTTATCGTGTGCATGATTTACCGGACTCCGAAAAAATTATTGAATTTTCAAAATTTGTTAAATCACTTGGTTATTCATTTGATCCTAATGCTTCATCCAAATCAAATCAGTTCCACCTTTTGATGCAAAATGTTAAAGGAACAGAAGAAGAAACTTTAATAAATGAGTTGGCAATTCGTTCAATGGCAAAGGCAATTTATTCAATAAATAACATTGGGCATTATGGATTAGGATTTAAGTATTATACACATTTTACTTCTCCAATTAGAAGATATTCTGATTTACTTGTTCACAGACTTTTATATAAGTACGTTGAAAATGGCAATAGCGTGAATTATCAGTTAAGTGAACTTGATGAAACTTGCGATCATATTTCCAACTGCGAAAGAGCTGCTGTAGAAGCGGAAAGACTATCTGTAAAACTTAAACAAACTGAATATTTGCAAAATCATCTTGGAGAAGAATTTAATGCAATAATTTCGGGACTTACACATTTCGGAATTTTTGTTAAAATTGTTGATATATTAGCTGAGGGTTTAATTAGATTGAGAGACTTAGAAGGAGATTTTTATGTTTATGATGAAAAAAAATATGCATTTATTGGTAGAGCGACAAAAAAACAATTTCGCTTAGGCGATCACTTACGCGTTAAATTAATTCGTGTTGATTTAGAAAAAACTGAATTAGATTTTATCATATCGGAATCATTATAGGCATAAAATGAGGAAAAAGTTATTCACCTTTATTTTAATTTTTATTTTTGCTCAACTTTCCTTATTTGCTCAATTTGGGCAGAACAAAGTTCAATACAAAGACTTTACCTGGTATTATATCCAGACTAAACATTTTGATATCTATTTCTCAGCAAAAGGTTCTAAGCTTGCGGAGTTTGCTGCCAGCACAGCTGAAGATGCTTTGAAGTCCATTGAAAAAAGTTTTAATTATAAAATCAACAATAGAATTACATTAATAATTTATAACTCAACAAATGATTTTCAAGAAACAAATGTTACCGACGAATATTTGAGTGAAGGGATTGAAGGATTTACTGAAATATTTAAAAATAGAGTTGTTGTTCAATTTATGGGTTCATATCCTGAGTTTAGGCATTTAATTCATCATGAACTTACGCATGCAGTTATGAACGATTTCTTTTATGGAGGTTCGCTTCAAAATATTGTTACAAATAATATTTCTCTAAATCTGCCGCAATGGTTTAATGAAGGTATGGCAGAATATCAATCGCTTGGCTGGGACATAAATACTGATATGTTTATTCGCGACGCCATAATAAATGATTATCTTCCTGATGTTCAAGGATTAAGTGGCTACATTGCTTACCGCGGCGGCGAATCAATTTTTCATTATATCGCAAATAAATATGGAAAAGAAAAAATCGGCGAGCTAATGAACAAAATAAAAGGAACCGGAAGTTTAGAAGAAGGTTTTCGTAGTTCAATTGGATTAACGTTAAAGCAGTTTAATGAGAGGTGGAAAAAATATTTAAAGAAAGTTTATTTCCCGGATATTGCGCTAAGAAAAGATCCTGACGAATTCGCAAAAAGATTGACTGATCCGGAAGAAGGCGGCGGATTTTATAATACAAGCCCGGCAATTTCACCGCAAGGCGATAAGATTGCATTCATTTCAAATCGCAATTATTATTTTGATGTTTTTATTATGAATGCAATTGATGGGAAAATTATTAAACGTTTGGTGAAAGGAAACAGAAGCCCCGATTTTGAACAGCTTAATGTTGTAACGCCGGGATTAAGCTGGTCGCCTGATGAAACTAAGATTGCACTTTCTGCAAAAAGCGATGGCGATGATATAGTTTATATTATTAATGTTGATTCTGAAGATAAAGTGACTTTACCAATTAAACTTGATGGAATTAAAAGTTTATCATGGTCACCGGATGGAAAATATTTAGCTTTTATCGGGCATACTGCAATTCAATCGGATGTTTACATTTATAATTTTGAAACAAAGAAATTAACCAATCTTACAAATGATATTTTTACTGATAATGATCCTTCA
>DAIEML010000129.1 GCA_027349615.1 Ignavibacteriales bacterium
TTGAAAGCGCAACACGGCTGTGTGCAATATCTCCAACAATACAAACTTTCAAACCTTCAAGCTTTCTTAATTTTTCTCTGATTGAATACATATCCAACAAAGCTTGAGTTGGATGCTCGTGAATTCCGTCGCCGGCATTAATTATATTTGCATCGCAAATTTTTGTTAAGAACAAAGGTGAACCCGCTGCAGAATGCCTGACAACAACCATATCAACTTTCATCGCTTCGATGTTTCTCATCGTATCTTTGAATGATTCACCTTTACTAACGCTGCTAGATGAAACAGCAAAATTTATTGAATCTGCAGATAATCTTTTTTCAGCAAGTTCAAATGAAATTCGAGTGCGGGTTGAATTTTCATAAAAAAGATTTACAATCGTTTTTCCTTGAAGCGTTGGAACCCTTTTAATTGGCCTTTCTAAAACTTCTCGAAATGTAGTTGCAGTATCCAAAATTAATTGAATATCATCTTTGGGAACTCCTTGAAGTCCTAATAAATGTCTGCTTGATAATGGCATAAAAATCTCTTTATAAAATTTATTCTTCTTTAGAATCGATTAAGTAAATTGCATCTTCACCATCGATTTCTAACATTTTTACTTTTATTTCTTCGTTGTTAGAAGTCGGTACATTTTTTCCAACATAGTCTGCACGAATTGGAAGTTCTCTGTGTCCACGATCTATTAAAACACATAACTGAATTGTATTTGGACGACCGAGATCCATAATTGCATTAAGTGCTGATCGAACTGTTCTTCCTGTAAATAAAACGTCATCTATTAAGATGATATTTTTGTCGTTGATATCAAATGTAATATTGGAGACTGAAACCTCTGGCTGCTTTAGTCTCATTCTAAAATCATCTCGATATAAAGTTACATCCAAAACTCCGAGCGGCAGCTCAATGTTTTCAATTTCTTTTATCTTGGAAAAAATTCTATTTGCTAAAAATTCCCCTCTGGTTCTCATACCCATCAAAACTAAATTTTGTGAGCCTTTATTTCTTTCCAAAATTTCGTGTGCAATTCTTGTAATTATGCGGGTTAGCCCTGCATCATCAACTATTTTCGATTTTATTTTCATATATAAAAAATCCTCTTTGGCTAATTGCCGCAGAGGTTCTCGTTTTAATTTCTATTTTGATTTCATCCTTTTCCATCTCTCTGGATAGAGTTAAAGGTAATTTATTTAACATTACAAAACTAAAACTAATGGATTTAAAAGTAAAGACGCAATCTCGACGAAAATAAAAAAGGGATCTAAAAAGATCCCTTTATCGAAACTATACAAAATAAATACTATTTGTTTAAAATTTTAAATTCAATTCTTCTATTTAAAGCACGACCTTCTGCGGTTTTATTAGACATTATAGGATTGGCTGAACCTAATCCAATAGTTGTTAATCTATCCGAAGAAACGCCTTTGGAAACTAAGAAGTTTTTTACTGTTTCCGCTCTAGCTAGAGATAATTTTTGATTAGCTTTTTCTGAGCCAACATTATCCGAATAACCCTGAATCTCAACTTTAATTTCAGGGTGATTCAATAAAATTTCAGCTGCATTATATAATATCGGTATCGATTCTGAACGTAATGTAGTTTTATCAAAATCAAAATTAACTCCAATTAAAACCCAATTACTTGGTGCTGGCGCCCCACCTCCAACAATTGTTGGTGTGTTACGTTTTACAATATCTTCAATTCTATTGTAATCAACTTCTGTTGGTTGAGTTTGATATTTCTTAACTATATCTTCAATTTTAGCATAATCCACAGCGCTTACACCTTCATATTCATCATTCAAATTGGACCTTACACCTTTTGCGAAATAATACATCAATCCTAGATTCATATTCATATACGTATCTGTGTTTCCGCCTAAAAGTCCTCCTGAGTTAGTTCCATATACACCATCAAATTTACTTGAGGGAAGTGTACTATAACCTAATTCTGTATTTAATTTCCAATTTTTCCCAAGATTCCATTCTGCTCCGAAACTAATATTTAATTTATAATCTGTATTAGATTTATTCAAATTTGCCGTAGGTGAATTTTTAATAGTATAAGAAACTCCACCAACTCCTACACCAAAATAAGGGGAAACTGGCTCAACCGGAGCTAAGTAATAAAGTAAGTCAAAATTTCCAGCTAAAGTATTATTTGTGACTTTTGCTGTGCCAACTTTTCCATCTAATTGAAAGTAGCTCCCATTTAATCTTACGCCAACGTGCTCAGAGAAATTTCTTTGAATTGAGAGATAACCTCCAAAATTTCCAGCACCAGTAACCGTTGTATTTGTACTTATATACCGGTCAAAAATTCCACCAAATCCAAATGCCCAGCTATTTTGTGCCAACCAATCATATCTTGCACTAGTTTGTGCATATGATGTAGCGAAAAAAATTACAACTATGAAAAATGAATACACAATTTTTTTCATATACAGTATCCCATATTATTTTATTTTGATAAATCTTGGATTATGTTAAAATTAAACCTTAATCTATAATCTATTTAGATTTAATTTATTAGAAATTTTCATGAGATACAATCTTTTTCGTCAAAATCCTCATTAAATTTTTCATGTACCTTTGGATTTTTTAACTCAAGAAGTTAAATTAGTTTTATAAATTTTAAATGATGATTTAATTAAATATTTAATTTTCGGGGTGTAGCGCAGCCCGGTTAGCGCGCTTCGTTCGGGACGAAGAGGTCCCCGGTTCGAATCCGGGCACCCCGACAACAAATCGAGTTAACAAATGGCACAAAATCATTCTTTCGATATTGTTTCAGAAATAGATTTTCAAGAAGCGGATAATGCGGTCAACCAAGCTATTAAAGAAATTCATCAACGTTATGATTTAAAAGATTCTCAAACAGAAATTGAGTTGAATAAAAAAGACAAATTTATTTCTATTAATACTAAAGATGATTATTCCTTAAAAGCTAGCATTGATATTCTGCAAACCAAATTTATAAGAAGAGGAATTTCTGTAAAAGCTTTAAAAATTGGAGAGCCTGAACCTGCAGCTAGCGGCAGATTAAAATTAAGAATTGATCTGCAAAGCGGAATTTCAACTGAGAACGCAAAAATTATTACAAAAATGATTAAGGACAGCAAATTGAAAGTCAACGCGCAAATTCAGGATGAACAAATCCGTGTGCAAGCGGCTAAGATTGACGACTTACAAAGTGTTATTAAATTGGTTAAAGAAGCCGAGCTTAGTTTTCCTACACAATTTGTAAACATGAAATAACTTTCAGCTAAGAGGCATATGCCATCAACAACTTTTCCTTTCCCAATGAATTAACAATCAGAAATTCCTCTTCACTTACTTTTTCTTTGTCGCCATAATATTTATTTTCTACACTATCCTTTTGATTATTAGATTTTATTACGAGAGAAGAAAGAACTTCCAATTTCTCCACTACCAAATTATTACAGTCTTCAGCATCAATTTTTCCTTCAAGCAAATACGGACCCATCGAAAGAGTATACTCAGCATATTTTAAATACACATTTGGAAATATTACTGCTTCAAAAGTTCCGGTTAAATCTTCAAGCGATAGAAACTTCATTATTTTTTCATTCTTAGTTCTTATTCGTTTTGATGTCATATACCAACCGATCATCTTAACATTTTTCCCACGGTATTTGTTCATATCTTTAGCATGAATAATTGAAGGGTCGTTAGTAAATTTTTTGTAGAAATAAAGAGGATGGCGAGTAACCATATAATCAAAACTTTCGTATTCGTGCATACATATTTCTTCAAGGCTGTAATTGATGTTTATCTTCACTTGCTGTTCAAGCCAAAACGTTTCGTTCATAAAAAGATCATTATAATTCTGATCTAAAATTTTACGGCGGTTAATGTAAATATCCAAAAGGCGCAAAAGTTCCGGACGCGTTTGCTTGAAGCACCCCAATGCACCGCATTTTATTAAAATCGAAGTCTCGTCGTAAGCCAAGCCTGTACGTATTAGAAAATCCGGAAGAGAAACAAATCGCCCATTCTCTTTTCTTTCTGACAGAATTCTATCAATAGAATTTTTTGAAAGATTTTTTACAGCCATTAACCCAATACGAATATTTTTGCCGCTCCCGGTATACTCATACTTACTTTGATTTATGCACGGCAGATGAATCTTTAATCCCATTCTTTTTGCTTCCTGAATGTAAACCGCTGCAGAATAAAAGCCGCCGCCGTTGCTTAACACATTTGCTACAAATTCTGCCGGATAATGCGCTTTGAGATAAGCAACCTGAAAAGAAAGCAAAGCAAAAGATGCACTGTGTGCCTTGCAAAAAGAATATCCTGCAAACGATTCGATTTGTTCCCATAATTCATTTGTTTGCTCATCGGTTAAATTTTTATCTCTGCATGATGTATAAAATTTACGAACAATATATCCCATCGCTTTATGAGAACGCATCTTCCCGCTCATTGCTCTGCGCATTAAATCAGCTTCTTCAAATGTAAGCCCCGCAATATAATGAGCAACTTTAATAACATCTTCTTGATAAATCATCACTCCGTAAGTTTCACCGAGGTACTTTTCCATTTGTGGAATTAAATATTTTCTTCGTTCAGGATTTTTATGCCTTGCAATAAATTCCTGCATCATTCCGCTTTCAGCAACGCCGGGGCGAATAATAGAGCTAGCTGCCGTCAACATTTCAAATGTTTGTACATCAAGCCGACGAAGCAGTGAGCGCATTCCCGGTGATTCAATATAAAAACAACCGATTGTGTTTCCGGTTCTTATCAAATTTTTTGTAGCTTCATCATTAAACAACATTTCAAAATCGAAAATATCAAAATCGACATCAGTCGCATTTCGCGGAATTATTGGATAAAGCCTATGAATGCTTAAGCTATTGCGCCATTGCGGCGGCATTTTATAAGCAGAAGCAATATCAATATTTACATTTTGATTAAATTTCATTATAAATATAGTGAACATTTGCCCACTATATCTATGCTTTTCTGCAACCAAAATCAAGGAAAGAATTAAGAAAAGAAAACTGGATGATAAAAAATTTTATCGTGTATATGTAATAAAAATTATTCAAAATAGGTAGATAAAAAAAGAGGTATTCAAAGTTGGCAATTTGATAATTAAATTTTACCTGCGTTATGGAAAGGAAATCTACAATGGAAAAAAAACATACAACGGACGAGGACTTGGTATGGATCTGCCAATATTGCGGAGAGTCAAATTCAGTTTGGATTGATTTGACAATTGAAGGCAAACAGGATTTCATAGAAGATTGTAGTGTTTGCTGCCGGCCAAACAGAATTATAATTTCAATGGACGAGGATAACAATATCTTCATCGAATCAAGACATTACGATGAATGATAATAATCCCTTAAATTATCATAAATGCTTTGCTGAGTAAATTACTTCTCTCTTGCAAAAATTTAATTACAATAAAATATATTTAGACTAATATAACAATTAATCCATAATCATTCTAAGAAACGATGAACTGTCTTCATCATCTTTATTGTTCTCTGCATTAACATTATTTGTTTTTTCTTTTGCCCAATTATATCTGGAAGCATCAAAATTGAAACCGCTTTGAGGAGTTTCTTTATCGTCAGTTTTATCTTCCAAAGTTGATTTTGGACTTTTTACACGAAGGATAGTCGGTATATCTAAATTTTCCGAATCAATATCTGTATTTTCTAAGAAGTTAAATCCGCCTCTAAAAGTATCTGCTGGTTGTGTTTTTGTATTTTTTGCTTTTGCGCCAAATCCTTGATGAGAAGATTCAAATCCAGTTGCAATTACGGTGTAAGAAACGTAATCATTCATTTCCTCTTTTCGTACGCAGCCAAAAATAACGTTTGCTTCTTCGCCGGCAGCTTCAAAAATTACATTATTTCCTTCATTAATTTCCTGCATTGTTAAATTGCTTGAACCAGTAACATTCAACAATACACTTTTTGCGCCTTTAATATTTACGCCCTCTAACAATGGACTTGATATTGCTTTTTGAGCTGCTTCAATTGCACGGTTCTCACCGCTGGCAATTCCGCATCCCATTAAAGCTTCACCACTTTGATTCATAACTGCACGAACATCAGCGAAGTCAACATTTATTAGTCCTTCAATTGTTATGATGTCCGCTATTCCACGAGTAGCTTCATAAAGAACTTCATTTGGTTTATCAAATGCCGCAAAAGCGTTTATGCTTTTGTCAAGAATGCTTAGAAGTCTTTCGTTTGGAATTATGATCAAGCTGTCAACATGCTGTTTTAACTCCTGGATTCCCTGCTCTGCATTGAGCATTCTTTTTTTACCTTCCCATCTAAATGGTTTGGTAACAATTCCCACAACTAATGAACCAATACTTTTTGCAATTGAGGCAACAACCGGTGCGCCACCTGTGCCGGTTCCGCCGCCCATACCTGCGGTAACAAAAACCATATCACTTCCTGAAAGAACTTCAGCAAGTTTTTCGCGATCTTCTTCTAACGATTTTTTACCAACGTTAGGATCAGCGCCAGCACCGAGCCCGCGGGTAATGCTTGTGCCTACTTGAATTTTATGAGTTGCGCTGCTGCTATTGAGAACTTGTGCATCGGTATTTACTGCGACGTATTCAACGCCGGTAAGTCCTCTTTTAATCATGCTCTCGATGGCATTACAGCCGCCGCCGCCGACACCAACTACTTTTAAAATTGCTGACATTGGCTTTCCTGTATCAAGTGTTGCAAAGCGCGCCATTGTGTACCTCCTTGTTTTGAATTATTATAGTTCATCAAAAAACTGTTGTA
>DAIEML010000012.1 GCA_027349615.1 Ignavibacteriales bacterium
CAGTTAAATCGAAACCGGTTGATACTTCATAGACAAATTTTAGAGCGGCAGAAATATCTAATCCGGTTTTAGCAATAAATGCATTGAATGCTGTTGTCTTATAAATTTTTAGGATAGCATATTTTCCTGAATTCAAGTTAAATGGTTCAGACTGGAGATTCCCATTCCAATCGGAAACAGAAAAATTAACATCAAAAAAGAAGTTTACTGAGTTTTGACTTGCGTAACTTCCGGTTGATAAATCAATATCTGAAATATAAAACCCTATTACAATATCCTGGTTTAATGAACCAGTTTGAAAATAGAATTCAGTTCCCACAAGTGCATCGTATAACGCCTGAGCACCTCCATAATTTGAAGGTAAGGTTTTTTGCTGAATTGTATATACCTGACCTTCATTAATTGTGTCCGCATAAATTTCCACGGCACCCAGATTTGTTGCCTGAGCATAAAATTGAATTGCAATTTTGTGCGCGGTTTGTGCTTTCAGAGTTGTGAAAAGGAATGAAACAGAAACGATGCAAAAAATGTATAGAATTTTTTTCATCTATTTATCCTCCATGTTGATATTAGTTATTATTATTTAAGTATAATCTTTTCCAAAACTAGTTCAGTTCAATGTGATCAATATATATCATTACTTTATAAATTTTTGTATCGCAGATAATAGGATTTTGTATTTTGCCACTAAACATTTTTACGATTAGTTTAGTTCATAATCGAAATATTTTAATTCGAATTTAATTTAATACTTGCTCTTTAAAATAGTTTCAAAGTAATAAGTATCTCTTAATCCATTTGGAATATACAATTAGATATTTCTAATTACCAAATAATTATAATTCATTAGTGATTTATATCTAATTACAAAAGATTAATTATTAAATTTTCACTTAAACTATTTTAATATAAATTGCCAAGAGTTTAATTATTAAATAGTTTAAGTAAAATGATACTATTTTAGAAAAATCATTTTTTTTGTGTCGCGATAATTTCCTGCAGCCAATGAGTAAATATAGATTCCGCTTGATAATTTTCCAATTTCTTTTTTCTGAGGAAAAATAATCTGATAAGTACCCGCAGATTGAAATGTATTTACAAGAACAGCCACTTCATTTCCTAAAATATCGTAAACAACTAATTTAACAGGAATAAATCCCTTTGTTTGTACTGGAATTGTATACTCAATTGTTGTAGTTGGATTAAATGGGTTTGGATAATTTTGTTGTAGAGTAAAAATTTTAGGCTTTGTTAAATCAATAGAATCAGTGATAGAAACATCTTTTAGAATTAAATTGTTCGGATCAAAATCAATATAGTTAGGTGATCCTTTAATGCTGATATTAAATTGTTGATTTTGTTGATCGTTAAAGACAGTAATAATTGTGTCTCCAATTGATGTCGAAATTTTTAATTGAATCGGCATTATAAAAAATTGCGGATTTGTATTTGTATTTTGAGAAATGTTTATTGAAACATTATAAATATTATTTCCAAGAGAATTTGAATTCCAACTTAATTGATAATGAGGATAATTTTCTCCATAAATCCATTCATTAAAAAAGTAGCTTAAACTTGACCCATAAATTTTTTCAACAACTGATTCAAAATCTGAAGTAGTGGCAACATTGTATGTTAAGCCTGGATAGGAAGCGTAGGTCCGCAATGTTTTAAAGAAGATTGAATCACCAACAATTCCTCTTAGCATATGAAGAACAACTGCGCCTTTTGCATAAGACCGATAATAATCAAAAATACTATTAACATTGGAAATATCTTGCACATAAATTGAACCAACTGCATTTTTTGCAGATTGCATATCTTGAAAGATCATTTGGTTATAAACATTTTGTCCTTGCGTAGCTCCAAAATAAATCGCTTCCGAATAGGTTGCGAAACCTTCATTTAGCCAAATATCCTGCCAATCTTTGCAAGTCACCATATCTCCAAACCATTGATGAGCAAGTTCATGTGCTTCGAGGTCTTCATCAAAATCACCAAGAGAAGTTATAGTTTGATGTTCCATTCCTCCGCTCCAACCAAATTGTGCTTGTCCATATTTTTCACGCAAGAATGGATATTGTCCATAATAATTAGAATATATTTTTATCATGTTCGGAACTTTATCGATTAAACTTTTAGAAGCTGAAAAATTTTCCGGGTAAACATAATTTGTAATCGGCATAGAATCAGAGACAGTATATTTATAGTAGTTTGTATATTCAACATAATTTGAAACAGCAATTGAAATTAAATATTGAGCAATCGGATAACTATTTTTCCATTCGAATGTGTGAGTACCATTTCCATTATCAATTACATTTTGTAAAATTCCATTAGAAGCTGCTGTCAATGAATTATCACAAGTTATCCAAACATCGGAAGAATCAGCTTTATCTGCCGGCGTATCTTTACAAGGCCACCAATCGCTAGCTCCATAAGGTTCGCTTAATGACCAAATAGCAGGACTTCCGGCGTGAGTGCTAAAAGCAAAGCTGCCAAATCCACTTGAACCCGGCACACCTTCATAATAAATTTTTACAGAAAAATTTTCACCAATATTATAACTTTTATCTAGTGTTATATTCAGCTTTGCATTTGAGTGCGAAAATGTAAGTAGTTTTCCATTTGATAAAATTGAATCAACAGTTAAAGTATTTTGAAGGTCTAAATTGAAAGAGTTCAATACAGGCAAAATACTATTTGCATTTACTGTAACTATCCCTTTCAAATATTCGGGTGAATATGTTATTGTTAAGTTTAATTTATAATAAGTAATATCAATAGTTGAATCTCCCGGATAAAGCGCTTTGGAAACTTTCATCAGACCAAAATAATTTTGGGATTTGGATTTTGTAATTGCTTCTTGGTGACTTTGAGCAAATAAGAGTTGGCAGAACAATAATAAAAAAACAAACAATGTTGTTTTGAAGATAGTCGTATTTTGGATTTTAGTTTTCAGAAGAGGTTTCAAAATTAATTTACATTAAATCTTTTTTTAACTTAAATAGTCAAAATGATTTTTACAATTATCAATCTCACAAAGTCTTAATAAATTATTCGCTCAACTTACTTCCTGAATTCTGCAAATTGGTCTGAAGCTGCAGAAGCGGCAAATTTTATTTTCTCTATCACTTAAAGTCGATAAATTAAATTTGCCTTCAACAATTTCTTTAACATATTTTTTAATCGCACTCAGACAAATATCTATCATTTCCTTATTAGCATCAATCAACTTTTCAGTAGTTGTATTTTTCGCCAAATGAATTTGTGAAATTAATTTTTTGCCGAATTCTTCCTCTTTAAATTTTAAAGAATATATTTCAGCACCTGCCGGTTCAAGTTCGCTTTCAATCTGCGCCTTTATCATTTCTTTTGCAGCAAATAAATACAAAGGAAGCTGCAAGGAAAGACCGTCAAGTAATTCATTTGAAGTTGGTTTTTTACCGCTAAGTTTATAATCAACAATTTTGAAATATTTATTTCCGTTGTCGATATCAATTCGATCAATCTTGCCTCTTACACTTACGTCACCAACTTTAATTATTTTTACCGGATATAATTCTTTATTATCATCATCAATATTTCCAAAACTGAATTCAAAGTATTGAGGGATAAATCCATCCGGATTTTCTTTTTCGTATTTTAAAAATTTATAAAGTATTGAATTTTTTTTATCGCCATTAATTCCTAAAATTTTTTCCTTCTCATAAAAAGTTAAAGGCGACCGGAAATTTGCTTTATCAATTATATCTTCAGCAATTTGAAAAATTAATTTTTCTGCACGATTAAATTCTTCTTCGCTGCAATGCTGAAGAGTAATTCCATCCGATCTAATCTTTTTATAAAACGAATAAAGTATGCTGTGAAGAATACTTCCCATTTCTAATGCTTCTATATCTTCTGACGGTTCTTTCATCGGTTCGAGATTTAGGATTCTTTCAGCAAAATATTTATATGGGCATTTCGCATAAGTTTCTAATTGAGAAATTGAATATTCTTTGGAACTAAATTCATTTAAATTTTCCTTTACTTCATCGGAAAGATTTTCTCCGATGAATCCAGTAAAATCAGATTTGCCAAACGGCTGATTTAATCTTAAATCGTTTATTTCAATCGCAGTTTTTATTTTTTCAATATCTAAATCATTATCAACATTATTAATTTCTGACGGAATATTTTTACACTTAATCTTTCCTAGATAAATCAGCAGCTCTTCCCTTGAAAAAATAGAATCAGAATAATCCTTTTCGCTTTTATTTTTTACTTCGAATAAATCCATGAACTCATTTAGAATATTTGATTCAATTAATACTTTTTTATCTTCTTGAATTGGATAAGTTAAATAAAGGTGTTTTTCCCAAGAACAAAGAGATTGATAAAATCTATATCTTTCTTCCGTTTGATGGTTCAATTCATTTTTCGAAAATGAACCTGAGTAAAATATTTCGGGTGAATATTTAGTAGGTAAATCTCCGTCGCAAAGTCCCGATAAAAATAAATAATCAAATTCCAGTCCGCGAATTTCATTAAGAGTTGTAATTTGAACTCCGTAATTGGATTTTTATTTTATATTAAATCTTGATGATGAAATTGCGGTTCGAAGGTTATTCAAGAAAAAAGATAAAGGGAATTTTTTATTCTTATCAAATTCAAGTTTAAAGAGATCAAAAACTTCATTCATTAAATCCAAAAAAGTTGTAATACCTTTTATATTTTCTTCAGAGTTCTCACTTTGATCATTAATTAAATTTGCCGGAAGTTGCAGAGAAAATATCAAATTATTCAAATTATTTTTGAACTCTTCAACAGTTAATATTTTATTAAAACTTGAAAGCAGGATAAATAATTTATTTATATCAAAAAGCGCTTTATCTAAAGCCGATTTTTTTATTGAAGAAAATTTGTTGTCGTCATCTCTCTTATCTTCAGCACTGATTAAAGCATCTTGAATGGAATTAATCCAATTTTCATAACCAGAAATAATTTTCAGATCAACTGAAACTTTCAGCAAGTTTGAAACATCAATATCTTCAAGTTTGAAATATCCGCCGCTTAAAGCACGAAAAATATTTTTGTAGTAAAAATCATTTTCTAATATCTCTAAAAAATTTACAATTGAAATAACCGGAGAAGAAGAATTTAATGGTATTCTATCGGTAAGATTGAACGGCAAATTGTAAACATTAAAAATGTCTCTAACAATTGGAGAATATTTTTGAATTAAATTAAACGCTACACAAATTTTATGAGGCTCTACATTCTCATTAGTAATTAGTTTTTTAATTTCTTTGGCAACAATTTCAATTTCTTTTTCTCTCGTAACTCCAGAAATTTTTGTTATTGAATTTTTAAACTGATCAACTTTATTATTTCCGGCATTCTTAAATAATCTTTCTCTAACTATTTTCTGGAAATTATTTTGAGCAGAATTTTGACCATCTTTTAAAACCGAAAAACCTTTTTTAATTAATTTACCGTAACATTTATCTAAGTGAGAAAATATAATTGGATTATTTGAGTAATAATCAAATGAAATAAAAAGCTCGGAATTTTTTAGTTGAGAAGTAAAATCTATAATTTCAATTTCCGGAGAAGTAAATTCATCAAATCCATTAATTACAATTAAATTAACATCAGTATAAAGTTTCCGAAAATTATTTTCAAAGGATTGAATATTAAATTGAATCAACTCGTTATAAATATCGCCAATTTCTTTAACATTTAGTTGATTACATTTTAATATATATATTTCGAAAATGTTTGCAATGTCTTCGGCTTTAATTTTTTCTGAACCGGATAGTTTTTCAGATTCTGCCCGGAGTAGAAGTGGTGTAATTCCCTGCTTCTTATATTCCGAAATAACATTCTTGATTCTTTCTATTGTTCCTTGGGGAATTTCTTTTTTATAGACTGAAAAATATTTGAGATTAGCTTCGCCAAAACTTTGTTTTAATAAAACTGAGGAAGCTGCTTCGCTTAAAATTTTCCCTTTAGAATTGCCATTTGCAAAAAGCAAATTTGTAGAGAAAGTTCCAATTGTTTCTAGATTTATTTTTCCAGCAGCTTGATTCGGAGAACTTGAAATAATTTCTCTTTTCAATGATCTGATTTTTCTATTCGTCGGAACGATAAATAAAAGTTCATTTAATTTTCCGGATTTAATTTTATTATCGATCAACAAATCGAGATCAAAAGATTTTTTTTTAATTTTTGTTAAAATCATTTTTTGCTTTTTAGAATTAAATCGCGATATGAATTTCTGATTTCCTCATGTTCATTTAATTGCAGCAATTTCATTATCTGATTAAATCTTTTCTTTGCATCTTTTTTGCCGTTTATAACTAAAGTTTCAAGTTCCAAAAAATTTCCTAAATCTTTTACAGCATCTAAGTGAATGCGCGTATTGTCATACATAAAAAGCAATCTTTTCTTTTTAACCACAACTTCGATAGGAAATATATCTTGGAAAAATTTTTCAGAATTTCCTTTTGAAATATTAAGCACAAAATAATCGGAAAATCTATCTTTCCCTTTTTCATTTCTTACATATTTGATCAAACTTTGGTTGCTATTTTCAATCCGCAGTTTTAACAATCCTGTTTTGGTTTTATAATAAACATCTTTTTGATTAAGGGTTTTTATAAATTTAGCTTTAATATTATCCAGTAATTTTTTTGTTTTGTTGAATGATTTTAATTTTATCTTCAATTCAAGATTTGTCGGCATAAAAAACTTTCATAATTATTTTACAACGTTTTTCTAAAAATTAATAGAACTTCTTTCCCTTTTCTTGGCTTTATAGAATTTATATTTTTTGAAAAAAATTCCAATTTAAAAAACTTAAAAACTTCTTTATAAAATTCTTTCAAGTCTATATTGAAAGGCGGTCCGCCATTTCTTCCATCGATAGGAAAAAGTAAAATTATAAACTTTCCATCTGATTTTAACAATGAAGAAATTTTTTTTATGTATTCTTGCCTTCTATTTGGGTTTATTGCACAAAAAGTTACATAATCAAAAATCGCATCAAAATTTTCTTTGTAATATTCTTCTAATTCGAAAATATTATATTGTAAAAATGCAACTTCAACATTTTCATTCTTTGCTAAATTTTTTGAAATTGAAATTGCTGAAGGAGAAAAATCAAGTGCAGTAGTTTCGTAACCGGCTTTTGCTGCAAATATTGCATCGTATCCTTTGCCGCTGCCGACGACCAAAAGTTTGCAAGGTTTTATTAAATTCTCTTGTAGAACTAATTCTTTCCAAACTGGAGTCGGCAATCTCAAATCCCAATTCGCTTCATTATTTAAATATTTTTCATCCCAAAAAGAAGGACTTTCTATTGTGGTGAGCATAATAACTTGATAAATTAAGACGTTGAATTTATTTTATGATTGATTATTTTAAATATATGAAAACTAAATATTTACTCTTAACGGCAATATTACTAATTCCATTCTTAAATGTAAATCCTCAAAGCATAGGAGAATTAGCACCACCAAAACCTCCTGAAAAATTTCCTAATAACGCTTGGGGTATTGATATTATGTTCAGTGAAGGCGGCTTTGGATTGGGAACATTTTATCGAAGGCAATTATCTGAACTAATTACCGGCTTTGCAGATTTTTCTATTTCTGAGGCACAAGACCCAAGAGAATTTACTTTTGTCGATTATTTGGGAAATACTTACACAGCAGGAAAAATTAATCGAGCTTTTTTGCTACCGGTAAATTTTGGACTTCAATACCGTCTATTTGAAAATATTATTTACGATAACCTTCGTCCTTATATAAATTTTGGAATAGGACCAACAATTGTAGTTACTGACCCTGCCGATCAAGAATATTTTAGTGCTTTAAAAAATGCAAACTCTCAAGTTACACTTGGCGGTTATATTGGCTTTGGAGCTAACTTTGGAATTGATAAATCTAATTTGGTCGGCCTTAATTTGCGTTATTATTTTGTTCATCTTTTCAATCAAGGTATTGAAATTCTTCAAGGCAGAAACGAAAAAGATCTTGGTGGATTTTATATTACATTAAATCTTGGTACAATGTACTGAAACTTGAGTTAATTGTTTTAAAGATTCACTAATACATTTCTTATTATCTTTTTATTATTAGAAAGATTAATAATAATTTCATTTCATATAACTTCTGTCAAATTTCATTTTTCATTTCAGTCTTTGCATAAGAATTCTAATGTAAATAAATTAGTTACAATTATTTTTGGTTTTAGTATGATCAAAAAAATAATTTTATTTATTACAATTTTAAGTGAAATATTAATGGCACAAGATATTGATTTTGCGAACAGTATTTTTTTCAAGTATCAGAATTACAAAGAACAAACATTAACTTCTCGAAGATTTAAACAATCAGATATTCTTCCACTTATTGATAGATTAAGAGATAAAAATATTTTTTCTGTAAATCAAGTTGGAGAATCATCTCAAAAGCGACCGATATTTTTAATAACTTCAGGCAAAGGTAAAACAAAAATTTTTCTTTGGTCACAAATGCATGGTGATGAATCAACAGCCACAGGAGCTATTTTCGATATTTTCAATTTCTTAAACAGCAGCGATGAGTTTAATGATTTTCGCAATGACTTGTTGAACAAGGTTACAATTTATTTTATGCCGATGGTAAATCCGGACGGCGCAGAAATTTTTCAACGGAGGAACGAATTTGAAATTGATATAAACAGAGATGCTATATCTCTGCAATCTCCCGAAAGTAAAATTCTTAAAAATACTTTTGATAGCCTGAAAGCAAATTTTGGATTTAATCTTCACGATCAAAGCACGTTATATTCTGCTGGACATACTTTTAAATCTGCAGCACTTTCATTTCTTGCGCCAGCTGAAAATTTTGAAAAAACTATTGATGAAGTCCGTTCAAATGCTATGAAACTTATTGGGCATTTGAAGAATGTTTTATCTTCTTTTATTCCAGGACATATTGCAAAATATACAGATGATTTTGAGCCTAGAGCATTTGGAGACAATTTTCAAAAATTGGGGACAAGTACAATTTTAATTGAATCCGGTGGATGGAAGAACGATCCGGAAAAACAATTTATTCGGAAATTAAATTTTGTTGCATTAATAAGCGCATTTAAAAGTATAGCAGATCAAAATTATAAATCTGAATCTTTAGAAACTTATGAGAATATTCCATTTAACGAAAAAGATTTAATGGATTTAATAATTAGAAATGTTTCATTCAATAAAAACGGAAATGAATATAAAGCTGATATTGGGATTACTAGAACTGAAATTAACACTAATAATTTTAATGATTTTTATTATAAATCTTCAATTGAAGACATTGGCGATTTATCAATTTATTTTGGATATGAAGATCATAATTTTGAAGGAATGGAAATGCAAATCGGGAAAACTTATCCGCAAAAGTTTAATTCAATTTCAGAAATTGGAAAATTAAATTTTCTAAAATTATTTGAAGATGGTTTTACCAATGTCTTAATTGATTCTTCAGAATGTCATGATAAATTTACTTTATTACCTATTAACATTACAACTACCAACAATGAAGTTGAGAATATCAAATTAAAAATTGGAGATGTCCCAAATTTTATAATTAAAAAAAATGGCCATGTTAAATACGCAATCATAAACGGATTTTTAATTGATGTTGAAAACATTCCCCAAAATTTTAAGAATGGTTTATTACTATAATTTTTTCTCTTATTAAGAGTTAGCTAGTTCAGAAGTTGATAAAAAAAGCGTATCTAAACGGATACGCTTTTTTAATTTTGTTAATTAAAACTTATTGTCATACTTAATTCATGATTAATTGATAATCATTATTTCATCAAAATCATTTTCTTTGTTGAAACAAAATTATCAACTTTAATTTGATAATAATAAATTCCACTAGCTAATTTAAACTTGTCCGCAGAAAATTGTATACTGTAATTTCCTGCTTCTTTTTCACTATTAACTAAAGTTGCTACTTCTTTACCTAAAATATTAAATATTTTAATTGAAACATTACCAGCTTTTGGAATTGAATACGTAATATTTGTAGATGGGTTAAACGGATTAGGATAATTTTGTTCTAGCTTGAACAATTTAGGAGTCATACTGGTCTCGGAAACATCTGTAGTATTTTCATATTTTAATATTGAACCACTCGCTCCAACAACCCAGCCTAAATTTTGACTTATAAAAAACTCAGAAGTAAATGCGTCTCTGGAAGTTCCACTCGGTACGGTAGTTGTCTGTACCGTCCAATTTTCTCCGGCATCGGAAGTAAGCAGAACAGCTGGCTGTCCATTATAAGCTCCGCCGGCAATAATTCCATTTTTCGCATCAAAAAATTTTATGTAGGCTGGTACATATTGCAGTCCGGGTGCTTTATCTGTCCAGTCAGCGCCTCCGTTTGTAGTTTTATATATTGATCCGGCTGAATTGTTATGCCCTCCTATAAAGCCGGTATTCTTATCAATAAAAAACATACTGTGAATTCCAAAATCGGCACCAAAAGAAAAAGGGTTTTTCCAATCTGCACCGCCGTTAGTTGTGTTTAGCAGATAACCATCGCTATATGCCCAACCAACATTTGTATCTACTAATTGAACTCCAAAGAATTCTGTCCATGTAGCATTCTGCTTTTCAGTCCAATTCTCCCCGCCATCTGTCGTAACATAGATACTGCCGGTTCCGGAAGAATTTGTTCCGACAGCCCATCCGTGTGATTGGTCCTTAAAAAATACTTTGTCGGTATAATGTGGTCCTAACTGAACATTCCATGAATCTCCGCCATCTGTAGTTTTCATAACACCGCCTCCGCCGATTACCCAGCCAGTATTTCCATCAAAGAAATAGACTCCGGTTAATTGAATAAGTGTTTTAGGAGTTTTATCTGTCCAGCTTTGCCCGCCGTTTGTAGTTTTTAAAATTACTCCCATTTCACCTACGACCCAGCCGGTATCTGCATTTAAGAAAAATACATCTGTTAAGTTTCTAGATGTTCCACTATTTTGTTTTACCCAGGTTTGTGCATTTAAATTAAATATTGTTGTAAGTAAAAATAAAAGTACCCAAGTTTTCTTCATTCCCTTTGCTCCTTTATAATTAAAAATTATTATTTTAAAAATAGATGCAGTTCTCTAACCAATTTTAATAGTTAAAGAACTGCAAAATGATTCCCGTTAAAATTTAAATCCGAGACCAGCGCTTAATGTATTGTATTTTGCTAAACTATAATCAACATTAAGGTTTATGATTGCAAGTGTAAAAGATGTTCCGATAGTAAACCTTGCCGAATTTTCACCTTTTAAATCAAATGAAATTGCAATTTCCTGTGGACCAGCTTGTGTATCTACTGTCTGATTATAATTTATTGTTATATTTGAACTTTCTAACATAAAGCCAGCATATGGGGTAACACTCAGCATCGGATAACCAAAAGTTTTACTTACATTCAACCCAAACGCTGTTGCTGAACTGTTAAAAATGGTACCAACTTTCAAAGATTGTGTATAAAATCCTACAGATAAATCAACCGGTAAAGGTTGATCTAACCAAATAGCTGGGTTGTGTTGAATACCAAAACCGAAATAACTAAAATTGCCTAAATCAGGATTTATTTGAATTGAAGGTAAAAATCTAAATTCTAATGCTGTTCCATAAAAAGTACCAATTGAAAGCTGCGGTGCACCTAAAGGAAGTATCGGTAAATTTTCTAAATATCCGGTAACTGGAGTAATTATATTTTGTGAAGGAACAGTATATGATTGAGAATTATATGAAAAAGTTTTACCAGGGAATGAAACGACAATATTCTGGTCTTTACCACCAACAATTGTTGGTCCAGATATTCCTACTTGAAAATCCTGACTTATAATTTGATCTACAATTGCATTTCTTGCGGTTTGGTTAGAAATATCCGTTGTCATCGTCATTGCTTGATCATGATTAAATCTAAACAGTCCGCTAGAAGAAAAAGTTTTGCTTGCATCATTAAAGAAAGTTCCCATACCGACAATTGTCAATTCGATATCAATTGAAAATTTATTAGCAGGAACTACTCTATGCATCCATCCAGAATTTAGATCAGCGCCAAAACCAGATACAACCGGCGCCACATAAGCACTTGCTGCATCACTTGATAGATTGGAAAGTGTTTCATTTAAACTTTGTGCTTTTAAAGAATAACTAAATGAAACAATCAGAACAATAAAGAAAAAGTTGTATAAGAATTTCATACAGACTATCCTTTCATTTAATTTTTATAGAAAATAATTTTTAAGGTAACTTCGGTATTAAGTTTTAAATAAAATTCTTGCCAATATTATTATTGATGGGATGAAGTATCAATAACATATTCATGTTATTTTTTAAGAAAAGTTTTTTTTGATGTTTATTATTTATTTAGAAATTTTATAACCGCTTCCGTTCTAGACCGTACATGCATTTTTTCATATATCTTTCTGATATGACTTCTTACTGTGTCAATACTTATAAATAAAATTTCTGCAATTTCTTTATAACGGTATCCCTTGGAAAGACAATCTAAAATTTCCATTTCTCTTTTTGAAAGATTTAATTCTTCCATATTAGTATGCAAAGGTTTTTGAAATGATTGCACAACTCTTCTGGCAATTTGATTTGACATTGGTGAGCCGCCTTTATAGACTTCATCAATAGCTTCAAGAATTTTATCTGTGGATGTTCTTTTCAAAAGATATCCACTTGCACCTGCTTTAAGAGATTCAAATATACTATCAGTATCCTCATAAACTGTTAACATTATAATTTGAGTTTCAGGGATTAGTTCTTTTAATTTCCGGGTGCATTCAATTCCATTTACTCCAATAAGATTAATATCCATAAGAACTACATCTGTCTTTTTGTTGGGTAAAATTTTTAAAGCAACTTCACAGCTATTAAAAGATTCTATGCATTCAAAGCCATCAGTTGTGTTTATCAATAAAGATAAATTCTCTCTTACTTCGTCATTATCTTCTACAATTGCAACTTTTATTGACATTTTTTTCAATTCTTTTCAATAAAATTAATTTAAAAATCGGCCTAACTAAATAGCATAAAAATGCTAATATTAAATTTTCATTTGGCTTTGGAATAATTTATTAAGTTAATTTTCTAGTATAATTGATATTGTTATTTTTGTACCTGATTCTGAGGATGAATCGATGTAAAATTTTCCTCCTATTTTTTCAATTCTATCTTTCATATTTGCTAAACCATTTCCATTCACTTCAATTTCAGTATTATCAATTCCTTTCCCATTATCTTGAATTAATAAATTAAATTCATTTTTACCTTCGCTTAATTTTATAAAAACTTTATCTGCGCCACTATGTTTTATAATATTATTTAGAATTTCTTTAAAGACAAGAAAAATATTATGCCGCACTTCTGAACTTAAAATATACGGAGTTATTTCAAGTGGGAAATCATATCGACAAGAAATATCGCTGCTTTCAAAAAAATCTTCCGCATATTCAGAAAGATAAGCCGTTAGATTTTTTAAATTATCATTTTTAGGGTTTATGGCCCACACAATTTCATCAATTTTTTGAACTACTTCTTTGTTAGATTCTGAAATTTTATTTATTAAAGAAATTTCTTGGTCAGCAAAAGTTTTTGATTTAAGCAATGAAGACATTTGAAGCGACATTTTTGTTAAAACAGAGCCAACATCATCATGCATATCATTAGAAATTCTTATTCTCTCTTTGTTTAATGCTGCCTGTTGTTCAAAAAGTATTAATTTTCTTTTATATCTTCTAATTTCAATTAAACGAATTGCAATAACAAATAAGGTTAGCAAAAGCATTATACTTGAAATTCTAAACCACAATCTTTTCCAAATCGGTGGAATAATATTTATATTTAATTTTAAGGGTATGGGATTCCAAACTCCGTCATTATTGCTTGCTTTCACCATAAAAGTATAATTACCGGGATTTAGATTTGTATATCGAGCTTGTCTCTTTGTTCCAATATAAATCCAATCTTTATCAAATCCCTCAAGTTTGATTTTATATTTATTTTCTAATGAATTTGTGTACTCTAAAGCAGCAAATTCTAATGAAATTGTATTTTCATTATAGTTCAAATTAATTTCATTAACTCTTGATGGATCGTTTGGCAGAACGTAATTTTCATTATTCTTTTTTATATTCGTCAACATTATTTTAGGGACAAACGGATTATCAATTACCGAATCAGGATAGAAAACATTGTACCCATTGATTCCACCGAAATATAAATAACCATCCTTGTCTTTAAAATATGCACCAGAATTAAATTCATAAGATTGAAGTCCATCTTCAACTGAATAGTTTCTAAACAGCATTGCTTTAAGATTTAATTTTGACAGTCCTCTATTTGTACTTATCCAAAGATTATTTTGATTATCACTTAATATACCGTAAATGTAGTCGTTAGGTAATCCGTCTTTTTCAAAATAATTTACAAATTCTGAAGTTTTAAAATTAAATTTGTTCAATCCGTTGCTAGTACCGATCCAGTAAATATCTTGTTGTTCTGGATCAGGATAAATTACTTTTACATTATTGTCGCTAATTTCATTTAACCCTATTTGATTATTCACAAACTTTGTCAAACTATTTTTTAAAGTATTATAAATTACCAGCCCATTTCCGTAAGTGCCAAGAAAAATATATCCACTTTTAGCAACGTAAATAGCCCAAATATTTAAAGGATAATAATTTATTGGTTTGTTTTGATCTTCCCGATTTGTTACGAATTTATTTTCCAAAATGTTAAATTTGTACAACCCAGTTGAAGTTCCAATCCATAAAAAACCTTTTGGATATTCAGTTATACAATTAATTGTTCCATTAATTTTTATACTTGAAAATTTTTCTGCAAGTTTTGTTTTTTTATAAAGATAATTATTTGAACCAAACCAAATTGTTTTATTCTTATCCTCATAGGCACAATAAAACGAATTACTTTTTATCCACGAAGTATTTTTAACATTGTAAGTAATAACATTTCCAGAATATTCTTTTGATTTATTCAAACCATAATCATAAGTTCCAATCCACAAATTATTTTCAGAGTCTTTATAAATAGATTTGATATAATTGCCACGTGAGAATTTCTTGCTGGAAGAATTTAAGATAATATGTTTAAATTTTGGTTTATTAAAATTGATGATATCAATTCCCTCATCAGTGCCAAGCCAAAATAATTTTGAATGATCTCTATAAATATCATAGATAGAATTAAAATTTAAGCTACTTAATTCATTTTTGTTGAAGTCTATATAGTTTACATTTCCATTTGAAATATTTAGATCAAACAATCCTCTGTCCGATATAGTAATTAAGAAATGGTTCTTCTTCCATTCGCAAATATCTTTAACAAAGTCATTTCTAGTAAATTCATGATCAAGATTATTTAAGTTTATATTAATAATTGAAGAATTTACTCTGTTAATCTTTATTATACTTTTATTTGCATTTAGTAAACAGATATTATTTTGATCATCATTAAAAATATAATTTATTGAACTTATATTTTTTTTATTAGATAAATAAAATTGAATAAATTTATTTTGGCTTCTATCGAAATTAAAAAGTTTGTCTTTAATTGACGCCCAAACCTTTCCATCAGGATCAATGAACAAATCATTAATAATAATACTTCCTGAATTTGACAGAGCATATTTATTTATTTTATTTTGAATTAAATTATATGAGAATATATAATTCTGAAAGCTGAACCAAAGTAAATTGTTCGAATCTACAGTTAAATTATTAATACTATAGTTTGTAAGTAATTTAAAAACTTCATTATCCGGCGAATTCATTCTATTGTAAAATTTATTAGTTTGCGGATCAAATTTGTTGATGCCATTATCTGTTCCGATCCAAATATTTCCTGAGTGGTCTTCACATAAGCACCGGATAGAATTATTAGAGATAGAATAAAAATTATTTGATTTATTTTTATAAACTATTATTTCGTAGCCATCATATCTATTAAGTCCATCTCCAGTTCCAAACCACATAAAACCATTGTGATCTTGTATCATTGTGTAAACGGAACTCTGAGAAAGTCCATTTTCTATTGAAATATGATTAATTTTAAAATTAGTTTCTTTAGGATGAATTAGAATTGCGAAAATTAAGAATGTAAATATCTTGTTAAACATCAAAAATTTTATAAATAACAATTTTAAATTACTAACATCAATTTTATGACTATATACAAATAATTACAAGCAAAACATTCATAAAAATTACATTTATTTACAAATTCTAACTCTTTGAATCTATCTAATTTTACTGGAAGAAATTTTTATAATCTTTAAATAATAGGCATTAGGATAAATATTATTATAGTTTTATTAAGAACGGCAAGTGTTTAGAATGATAAAATTACATTATTTAATAATACTTGATTATCCATAAATGATTATTTATTTTAAATGTTCAGGTTTTAGAAAAGAAAGGTTACTCATGGCAAGAATTAAGAATGTTGAGGCGTTCTGCTCATTTTGTAATGGGGTTAAGAAAATGGAATTGGCTGGCGAAGTTTTAGGCACTGATAAAACTAATAAATATTGGGCTAAGTGTAAAAAATGCAAACAAACTATGATTATAGATATAACTGAAGATGTAAAAGAAACAAAACCATCATTGGAAGGAATTGAAAATGAGAATTGTACTGTATATTCTCCAGATAAATCATTTTCAATAGGAGAATCTATATATCATAAAAATTGGGATGACTTTGGCAAAGTAATTTCAAAAGAAATACTATCAAATGGTCATAGTTCTATTGCAGTATCTTTTCAAAAATCGGGTTTAAAAAAACTAATTGAGTCATTAACAATTTAATACCACAAAGTGAGGTGATAATTTGGTAGGAATAACCGTTGGCGATAACGAATCCATTGATAAAGCTCTTAGAAGATTTAAGAAAAAATATGAAAGATCCGGCGTACTTAAAGAATTTAAGAAAAGAACATTTTTCGTAAAACCTTCAATTAAGAAACGAATGGAAAAATTAAAAGCTGCTAGGCGCGCTCACCGAGTGGATAATGTAGAATAATTTTCGTGCCCCTTTTTAGGGGCTTTTATTTTAATGCTAGTCTTGGTTCTACAATTTCACTCTCCTTCTTATTTAAATAATGTCGATCAAAATGCCTTACGATATTTTCAAACGCTTCATCAACTGTATTACAAAAATTCAAATAATTTAAATCAGATTTATTTATAACACCATTTTCAACTAATTTGTCAAAATTCAGAATACTCTTCCAATATTTTTCATCGTAAATAACTAAAAGCATTTTCTTTTTTATCTTGCCAGTCTGAAGAAGAGTAAGAATTTCAAAAAATTCATCCATTGTACCAAATCCGCCAGGAAATACTATCAAGCACTTTGCTAAGTAAGCGAACCAAAATTTTCGCATAAAGAAATAATGGAATTCGAATCTTAATTCTGGACTAACATATTTGTTCATAAATTGTTCGAATGGAATGCTTATGTTCAATCCAATTGAATAACCTCCGGCTAGCTTGGCTCCTCTGTTAGCAGCTTCCATAACCCCTGGGCCTCCGCCGGTACAAATTATAAATCTGTTTGCAAATGTTTCTAAATTCATTGACCATTCTGTAAGTCTTCTTGATAACTCAACTGCATCTTCATAATATTTAGACATATGAACTTGCTGCTGCGCTTTCCGTAATTCTTCCGCTAGTTTTGGAGTACTAGGGTTTATTGTCTTAAATCTATTTAGTTCAGCCAATGCATCTTTTCTAGATTTCAACCTAGCAGATCCGAAAAAGACTATCGTATCAATTATTTTATGTTTTTTAAATTCTTTCTGAGGCTCTAAAAATTCTGCGAGGATTCTTAGTATCCTTGCCTCTGAAGAATTTAAAAATTCTAAATCTTCATAAGCTTTTAGCAATGTTGTTTTCTTTGCCATATATATATATTTCCAGTATTCTTCTTAAAAGTATTAGATTAGTTAGTTTAAAAGTCTTTCATTTCTTTTTGGAAATTTTATATTTGTTAATATTACTTTTGAATTTTATTTACACTTAAATAATAATCATTTTAAATTTAAATTATAATCGCAATAAAATTAAATAAGATCAATTCAATAATAAAAAATATATTTAGCTTTTCTATATGGAGTTAGGATTAAATGATAATAAGAAAAACAGTTACTATTCTTTTAATATGTTTATTTCCTCTATTTGCAGCTTCGAAAGAGATAATAAAATCAAAAATTGAAACTGCATTGTCAAAAATTCCTTCATCAACAAAAATAGCAATCTTAGTTTATAATCCACTTACACAAGACACAATATTTAAAATGAATCATACTGAGTCTATGATTCCTGCTTCAAACACAAAATTATTTACAACCGCTACAGCTCTTTCAATTATGGGAGGAAATTTTTCATTAGCAACAAAAATTTTGTGCGACAATGAAAAAATTAAAAACGGAATAATTAAAGGTAATTTATATATAAAAGGCTTTGGTAATTCTACTTTTACAACTGAAGATTTATTATCAATGATTATAGATTTGAAGAATAAAGGCATTAAAGAAATTACTGGCAACATCATCGGCGACGACTCATATTTTGATGAATTGTATACTCGTTCCGATTGGATTGATGATGAAACTGCAAATGTAAGACTTCCGCCAATTTCTGCATTAGTTATTGATAGAAATAGGACATTAGTTCAAAAGAAAATAAAAATTAGAAAAAGAAAACATGTTCGATATAAAATTGGAGAATATTATTCTAATATATCCGATCCACCGCTTTATATTGCAAACCTTCTTAAAGAAAAATTAATTGAAAATGGAATTAAAGTCGATCGTTCTGCAACTAAAGGTAAAACTCCGAATGATGTTATTACTCTTTCAGAATCAAAAATATTATTAAAAGATTTAATTCAAAAGATAAATAAGCATAGTGATAATTTTTTAGCGGAATGCCTCTTCAAAACAGTTGGTGCTTTCTCATCTAGAGCTCAAGGAAATTCTTTTTATGCTACACAGGCTATTTTAAAATTTCTTAAAGATAACGGAATATTTTCAGAAGGAACTTCAGTTGTTGATGGCTCTGGTATTTCAAGATTTGATCTTGTAACAGTTGGTGCAATTGTTGGCTTATTAGATAAAATGTATTTCGATCTAAAAAATTATAAAGATTATTATAACTCATTGAGCATAGCAGGAATTGATGGGACTCTTCGTCATCGTATGAGAAGTAGTTCTGCAGAGAAT
>DAIEML010000130.1 GCA_027349615.1 Ignavibacteriales bacterium
TTATTATCATCAACATAATTAAATGTGGGATTCAGCGCATCCGGATCGAACTCAATATTCTTTTCCGGATTTGTATCGGTTGTATAATCTCTTGCCAATATTAAGGCCGACTGATAAGTAATTGACTCACCAACTTTTTTATCGGCTTCCCAATCGTATCCGTAATTTCCAATTCCTACAATTAATTTGTCTTGAGGAATATGATCAAGTGCGTTATTTAATACTTTGTAATACCATTCGATTGAAGCAATTGAACCGGGGCTGCTGGTTGAGTAATGTTCGTCGTAAGCCATTAGAACAAAAAAGTCGCATAAATTATTGAGCTCGCTGAAAGGAAGATTTGCATTTTCTGCTTCAATAGACATGCTTAACGAAAGACTGTCCTGCTTAAAACTTTTTTTAATAAGCTTAAGAAATTCAGGAAGCTTTTTGTTATCCTCAGGGTATATGTTTTCGAAATCTATTTGAAGTCCGTTGAACTTGTTACTTATCAGCCATGTTTTTAAAAATGAAATAATTTTTTTTTGCAGCTTTTCTGAAGAAAGTAAATTGTGAACTCTTACCGGATCAAAAAGATCTTCTTCTGCATTACTTAAAACCGGATCGATTCTTACGCCGTTAGTTTTTGCAATTTGAACTACATCGAGGTTATGCGGATTTGATTCAATGTCCCAATCAGAAGTATCAACATCATTTCCGTTTTTATTTAACTTTAAGAATGTTGGCAAAAGAACATTTAACTTTGATGCATTGGATCGTAAGGAGTTTAGTCCGGTTTCCTCCCATGGAGCAAAGTAGCCCGCAACAATTTTATCATAGGGTTTTAATTTCTTAGGAATACGTTTGTGCTTAACATTTTTTTCTTTTTCAATTTCATTCCATAAAGCAACCTTGGAGTTGTGCAAAAGATACCGGCTCAATCTTGCTTTCTCTTGAGGAATTTTTGGCAAAGGAATTTTAACTTGATGATGCGAGATTGATGTTAATCCGGGAATCGGAGGAATAAAAGGAATAATAAAAAGCGTAAGCGCAAAAATAGTTGTAATTATTGCAAGTAATAATCCGCCCAAAGCTCCAAATCGTGTAAGGAATTTTCCTCTGCGTCCGCTTGGATCATAAAATATCGATTCCTTTTGCATTGATTTAATTTTTTAATTTAAATTGTGGTTAACGGCCTTTTCAAAGATACAAAAAATTATGACGATAACTTTGGACTCAGTTCTTTGAGGTACTTTAAGATATTCAAAATATCAGACTGGAAAAATTTCAAGTTTCAAATCACAATTTTATTTTTCAATTTAAAAATAGATTTTTACAAAGGTAACGATTTAATAAATTTGTGCTGGCTAAATTTCAAACCAATAAGAAAGAATGATGAAAGAATTCCGCGTATTATTATTTTATAAATATGTTGAAGTTGAAAACCCCGATCAGTTTATGACTGAACATCTTGCGTGGTGCATTCAAAATGAAATTAAAGGCAGAGTGTTTGTTGCGCATGAAGGAATAAATGGAACAGTCTCCGGCAAGATTGAAAATATTGATCGGTATAAAGCTCATCTTAAAAGCTATCCAGAATTTAATGATATAGTTTTTAAAGAAGATGAAGAAGATGAAAACGCCTTTTTAAAAATGTATGTGCGAGTGAAGAAGGAAATTGTAAATTCGAATTTAAAAGATACATCATTACGCAATGGTGGGAAAAGATTAACTCCCGAACAACTTCTCGAGTTGTATGAAAGCGGAAAAGATTTTGTTATTGTCGATGCGCGCAACTGGTATGAAAGTAAAATAGGAAGATTCAAAAACGCTATTGCGCCGCAGATAAAAAATTTTCGCCAGTGGCCGGAAGCTGTTGAACAATTAAATGATTTAAAAGATAAAACTATTGTTACTTATTGCACCGGCGGAATTCGATGTGAGAAAGCTTCTGCTTATATGGTTGAACAGGGCTTTAAGGATGTTTACCAGCTTGACGGCGGAATTGTTACATACACAAAAAAATTCCCGGATACTTATTGGGAAGGGAGCGTTTTTGTTTTTGATGAACGCCGCATCGTTACGCCGAATACAAAAGAAGAAATCAAACATATCGGTAAATGTTATTACTGCGGCAAACCGACTTCCTACTATATAAACTGCCATAACCAGGACTGTGATAAAATGCTTCTTACTTGCGACGAATGTAAAGTTGAAAATGATTACTGCTGTTCCGATGAATGCAGAAAGTCTCCGAACAAAAGAGATAAAATATACGGTTAACAAAATCCAAAAGGATGAAACATTCTAACATTCATTCATTCGGGCAAGAATTATGAATGGAAGAATGATTGATTGGTTAAATGATAATTAAATGTATGGGTTTATTAGTCTATGTTTATGATTTATTTTAAAAGGTGGATCGCTTCAATCATCTTACTTCCGGTAATGATATATTTAATTTTGCACCGCGGTGAATACGGAATTATAGACAATGCTGATCTTGTAATTCATGAAGCCGGACATTTCTTCTTTATGTTTTTCGGCAAGTTTATATATACTCTTGGCGGAACTTTAATGCAGATAATTCTTCCTTCAATTATAGCGTGGTATTTTTTTAGAAATTATTATAAGACCGGAGTGCAGTTTTCGCTTCTTTGGCTTGGACAAAACTTAATTAACATAAGTGTGTACGCAGCCGACGCAAAGGCTAAGAGCCTTCCTTTACTTGGCGGAGATAAAGTTTATCATGATTGGAATTATCTTCTTGGTCAACTTAATCTTTTAAATTATGATGCTGAAGTTGGTTATGTTTTTGTCGGATTAGCAGTTTTAGTTTTTGGGGCGTCACTTTTAATGCCTGTCATAATTCATGATTAAGCTTTAGTTTTGCAATGAAATTTTTTAGAAAATAGAATTCAACATGCACAAAATTATTTTATTCTTGTTATCAATTTTAATTTTAAGTCAATCTAATTTTGCTCAAGAAGGATTGATAAAATCGTATTATCCTAACGACACACTTAAATCAGAAATTAATTATTCAAACAACATTCGCGAAGGATCTGCTAAGTTTTATTATCCTAACGGAAAAATAAAGCAGGAACTAAACTACTCAAACGGAAGAGTTGACGGCGTTGTAAAAAATTATTATGACAACGGAAATTTAAAAGAAATGTATTCCATCGAAGACGGCAAGCGAAACGGTGTACTAACTATGTTTGATAAAAACGGCAATTATTTGAAGGATATAACTTATGAAGAAGGGAAATTTGTGAGCGAAGAAATAGCTTCATCTGATACTTCGAAGAAATTAATTGCACAAAATGATTCGAGTAAAGAAAACAAAAAAATATCTGAAGGAAAAATTACTCAACTTAAAAAAGAAACAAGCGAAGTATCTTCGCCGCCGGAATTGAAAGAAGAGAAAAACGAAAACCCTGATTACCTTACTTCGGCCGAAGTTATGCCCGAACCGGTTGGAGGCATGAATACGATTATGAAAAACTTAATTTATCCCGAACAAGCAAAGGAAGGTAATATTCAAGGCACAGTTAAAATTAGAGCATTGATAGATGAATACGGTGAAGTCACGCAGGATGAAGTTGTGCAAGGAATAGGGCACGGCTGCGATGAAGCCGCAAAGATTGCAGTTTATTATACTAAGTTTAATCCGGGATTGGTTAAAGGAAAACCTGTGAAAGTGCAGATGATAATTCCGATTGAGTTTAAATTGGGTAAGAAGTAAGAAGCAAGAACTAAGAAAAAAAATAGGCAGAAGAAAATTAATCAATCATTTTGAATCTAAATTCTCTCAGAATTTTAATCAGCTCTTCATCTTTTGGACTTAATTTTATTTTGTAGTTGGTAAACTCTCTCCGCAAAGGATAATTTTTCCTGAGCGAATCAAAATACTTTGGACGATCATTATCCGGTATATCAATTATATTTCTCATTTGATCGTCATCTCTTTTAATATCATAAACAGCATTGAATAAGCCATTCAGCTCTTGTTCAGTATTATTTTTCTGTTTCGATTCAATAATTGAATTTGTAACTTCAGGCAATATTGGCTGCCACGATGGAGATACATTTAAAAATTTGCAAAGAGCATTGTAAATCATAACTGTGCCGTTAACTTTTCCCTCAAGAGAATAACCCGCAATATGCGGCGAAGCGAATTTTACTTTTCCAAGAAGCTCAATATTTATATCCGGCTCATTTTCCCAAACATCCAGAACAACGTTAAGATTTTTATTACCAATAATTTTTGACAACGCAAGATTATCAACTACTTGTCCGCGCGAAGCATTAATAAAAATTGATTTATCCTTTATCTTTTTTAAGTTTTCCGAATTAAAAAGATGAACAGTTTTATCTTCGCCTTCTTTGTTTAGCGGAACATGCATGGTAATAATATCAGCATCATATATTTTATCAAGAGGGACAAAATCGATTCTGTTGGAAATTCTTTTCAGCGGCGGATCATTCATTAGAACATTCAAACCAATAGCTTTAGAAAGTCTTACAATCCGGCTTCCGATATTGCCTACGCCAACAACACCAATGGTTTTATCTTTAAGAGAAATATTTTGCTCAGCAGCAATTTTAAAAATTGAAGTGAAAACATATTCTGCAACTGCATCAGCGTTACATCCCTTGGCATCTGAAAAATAAATATTTCTTGATTTCAAATACTCAAGGTCAATATGGTCAGTTCCAATTGTAGCAGTGCCGACAAATTTTACCGGAGTATCTTTTAGTAGTTCTTCATTTACTTTGGTGATTGATCTTACAATTAGAACGTCGGCATCTTTTAATTCGCGGCTGGTAATTTTTCTGCCATGAAGAAGATTAACTTTTCCAAATTGTTTAAAAGCTTCCTGAGCATAAGAAATATTTTCGTCAATAATAATATTCATAAATTATCAAAGTAAAATGATTAACTGGCCTCAAACATATATCATTGATTTCTGTTCTGCAATTAACAAAATTTTTCTACATGGATATTATTTATACAATTTATTCTGAATTAAGGGAAAACCCTAAAAAATGAATTTGACATAATTTTAATAAAAAAATAATATCAAAAAATTGAAATTTTCAATCTTTTTGTGACAAAGGTAAAAAATTTTGATTGAATTTTTCATCAATAAATGTTAAATATAGGCCACAAATTTATCGACTTTGCATTGCGGATTTAGAAATTTTATTTATTATGTGTAATTATTAGTCAATTAACTAAAATATGTTTTTGACTAAAGTTAGAACTAGTTGTTAACTTTTATTATGAACATAAATTAAGTACCATATTTCAAAAAAAAGTCGATGTCATCCTTAGTTATAATTAATAAGATCCGGTCAGTGAGTTTTTATTATTGCTGTCATGTAGAAAAGATTACCTATCTGAACGAAATTAATAATTTCAATAAAAAAATGTATACGAAACGAATTTTCTTTCGGAGTAATATTCCATTTAACTTTAATTGTAGTTAAATTAACTAATGAAAAAATTTTTAATTCATCGGGAAAATAGGGCCTTAATTCCTTTTAAAAATTTAGAATAAGAATAAAAATATTCCTTTACAGGACAAAGGTATTGTTTTATAATATTTGATGAAAAAATATTAAATATCTTGATTTAATTTCCATGATATTTTGATTTTCATCTATAATACTATGTCGTATTTTCAAAAAAATGTGACTCACGCGGCGAAGCTATGCGATAACCGAATTGAAAACTCCCTTTAAAAATTTTAGTTGAAATTAAAAATTTAAAAGCTTTATTTACTATCAAGAAAAATTTAAATACTAAATCGGGAAACTTTCAAAATACTTATAAATACATTATAATATGAATTTACTAGAAAAAATTAACTCCAAGTCCGCTGAAATTGGAATAATCGGGCTTGGTTACGTTGGACTTCCATTAGCTCTTGAATTCGCAAACAAAGAATTCAAAGTAACGGGATTTGATATTGACGAAAAGAAGATACCAATCCTCAACTCCGGTAAAAGTTATATTAAACATATTTCAGAAAAGAGAATAAAAAAGTTTGTTGACAACAAAAAATTTAAAGCTACTAATGATTTCTCTGAGCTTACGAACTGTGATGCAATTATAATCTGTGTCCCTACACCATTGAACGAACATCGCGAACCGGATATGACTTATATTGAAAGCTCGGGGAAAATTGTTGCTCAGTACTTAAGAAAAGGGCAGCTTGTTGTATTAGAATCTTCTACTTATCCGGGAACAACGGAAGAAATATTGCTGCCTATGTTTGAGAAAGCGTATAGTGTTTCGAAAAATCCGAAATCCGAAATCCGAAATCCGAAATTTTTTGTAGGCAAAGATTTCTATTTAGCTTTTTCACCCGAACGTGAAGATCCGAATAATCCAAATTACTCAACTGCTACGATTCCAAAAGTTATCGGCGGAGTTACTGATAATTGCCTTAAAGCTGCAAAAACTTTGTATGATCAGGTAATTGTTAAAACAATTCCAGTTTCTTCCACAAGAGTTGCTGAAGCAACTAAACTTTTGGAGAATATTTATCGTTCCGTAAATATTGCTCTTGTCAATGAATTAAAAGTTGTATTTGATAGAATGGGAATTGATGTCTGGGAAGTTATTTCAGCAGCATCAACAAAACCATTTGGCTTTCATCCTTTCTACCCAGGACCGGGATTAGGAGGACACTGCATCCCGATAGATC
>DAIEML010000131.1 GCA_027349615.1 Ignavibacteriales bacterium
CGACCGCAACGGTGCGGCAGCTGCTTCGGCCTCCGCCTGGACCAACGTGGCCACGGCTACTCGCGGCAATCTGGTGGCCGCGCTCCTCGGCTTCAAGTCCTGGATAAGCACCGGGAGTGTCTATCATTGTTATCACAGGTTTATTAAATTTCTCCGCAAGTTTCATTAATCGAAGAGCTTTTCTATAACCTTCCGGATTCGGCATCCCAAAATTCCGGTACAAATTTGTTTTTGTATCTCTTCCTTTTTGATGGCCGATTATCATAATTTTTAAATCATCAAGTTGCGCAAATCCGCCGACAATTGCTTTATCATCTTTATAACCTCTATCGCCGTGAAGTTCGATGAAATTATTTGTCATCGCATAAATATAATCCAGTGTGTATGGTCTATCAGGATGACGCGCTAGCTGAACTCTTTGCCAGCGGGTTAGATCTTTATAAACTCCTTCTTTAAGTTCTCTAACCTTTTCTTCTATCTTGATGATTTCACCTTCAATATTCATTTTATCTGAAAGCCGTTTCATTTCTTCCAGCTTTGCTTCAAGTTCTACAATTGGTTTTTCAAAATCTAAAACTGTCTTTGCCATATTTTTATTAAGCCCGATTTCCCCACATTTTGTTTAATGTTTTTCCTAATATTTCTAAATCAAGCCAGATATTTTGATTTTTTGCGTACATAATATTCAGCTTATCATTATCTACGGAATCTTTATTTTCAATGTACCAAAAACCAGTCAGTCCTTGTTTTCCTAAATAAAGATTTTTATTACTTGGGCTCTGCGGCCCAACAAAACTCATTTTTCTGATAATTATTTGTGGAACCTTTAAAATAAATTTTCTAAATTCAGTTTGTTTCTTAGTCACCTTCACGATCAAATATATGAAAGGAAAGATAAAAATCAAAACAATAGATGCCAGCACAAAATCAAAACCTGATTTAAAAACCTTCATCATCGGCTGAGAAATATTGTAGTTTATTTCTATCAGCGGCATATCATCTAAAATAGAGACTGAAGTTTTGCCGACTAAAAAATCTAGATTGTTTCCTACAAGTTTAAATTCAACATTATCATTTTGGCAGGAAGAAACAATTGCCATCATTTGATTGTATGTTAGTTCTTCTGATGAAAAAATTACTTCGTGAATTTTTCTTTCGCTAATTACTTTTCGAATGTTATCGATTGTTCCAATTATTTCAAACCCATTTAATACTTTGCCAACGTCTTTATTTGATTGAGCAATCAAGCCTGAAATTGAATGTAAATCTGTCTGCTTAGATTTTAATTTTTCTGCAAGGCTAACAGCATGCGAATTATTGCCGACAATTATGGTTCGCTTATTTGTTAATTCATCTTTATTCAAACCGACTTTGAAGAAAATTTTTAGTAGAATTCTCCAAAGGCTAAGAGAAAATATCAAAATAAAATATGTAATTAAAACTGTAGCCCTGCTGTAAGCATACTGCTTGAAGAAAAAAGTAGAAGCAGAAAGAAGAATAAAGCTGATAAATATTGCCACGAAATTTTTTAATACTGACAGCGAATCTTTTTTATAAACTCCCGAAAGAGAAGCTACAAACAGATGAAGCAGGGCTGGAATAGTAAAAATTATTGGGTAACTGTAAAGCGGGAATCCATGCCACCCGCTTATTTTAACATAAATTTTATTTGCGAAAAAAAGCGTTAAGTTGAAAATGAAAAAATCTAAAATTGTGGAAAGTAAAATTAATTTTCGTCTGCCTAACCAAGCAAAAAATTTTCTAAATGAAATTGCTGAATGAAGAATAATTTCTACCAAGAAAGAACTTGATAAATGTTTCTTAACAAAAAGATTCATCGCATCGTAAAAAATTTTTGTTTCATCAAGACTACTTCGCTTTGTGCTTTCTCCCTTATAATGAATTATTTGAGTTGAATGAACAAAAAATACTTTGTATCCGGCTTTTTGAATTCTGTAGCACAAATCTAAATCTTCGCCGTACATAAAAAAGTCTTCATCAAAACCGCCGACTTTTTCGTAAACTTCTTTCCGCATCATCATAAACGAACCCGATATTGCATCAACTTCATAAGTCTGGTTTTCATCAAGATAAGTGAGATTATAACGAGCAAAAATTTTACTTTTGGGAAAGATTGAACTTAATCCGGTCACTTTGCAAAATGAAGTCCACGGCCCTGGGAAGCTCCTTCTACATGCAAGTTGAAGTGTGCCGTCCGGATTCAAGATTTTACAGCCGGCAATTCCTGCATCGGTTGTTGATTCAAAAAAATTAATCATCTTTTGAAGTGTATCTTCTCTTAACAATGTGTCGGGATTTAATAGTAGAATATATTTCCCTTTTGCCGTTGATAATCCTTGGTTATTTGCTTTTCCAAATCCAGCGTTTATAGAATTAACTATTAATTTAATTTCTTGTTTCGGAAAGAATTTCTCTTTTATGAATTCGACACTTCCATCATCAGAAGCATTATCAACAATAATTATTTCGTAGGAAATTCCCTGAGCAGATTTGAAAATTGAATGCAGAAGATTCTGAAGGAATTCCTTAACATTATAATTAACTATGATGATTGATAAATCCATATCATCATCCAATTATTGAAGTCCAAAGATACTTCTGATTCTCAATTTCCAAACCATAACAACAGCTTCACGGACAATTTTTTTTGACATCTTTGAATGCCCCATCGTGCGGTCTACAAAAACTATAGGAATCTCACCAATTTTAAAGCCTTTTCTCCAAGCTTTAAAAGTCATTTCAATCTGAAAAGCATAACCATTCGATTTCACTTTATCAAAATTAATTGATTCAAGAACTTTTCTTTTAAAACATTTAAATCCTCCGGTTGCATCGCGTATTGGTAATCCGGTTACAAACCTTGTGTAATAATTTGCAAAATAACTTAGCAATAGCCTGCGCATCGGCCAGTTAACTACATTTACTCCTTTTACATATCGGCTTCCTAAAACAAGATCATATTCATTCATAGCATTCAAAAAATTTTTTATTTCTTTCGGATCGTGAGAAAAATCTGCATCCATTTCAAATATAAAATCGTAATCATTTTTAAGCGCATATTTGAAGCCTTCGGTGTAGGCTGTACCTAAACCCATTTTTTTTTCTCTCCGAAGAAGCTTAACTCTGACGTTAGTTTTAGAAATTTCTTCGACAAAATTTCCAGTTCCATCCGGAGAATTATCATCAACAATTAATATATCCAGATTTTTTTCGTATCTATCTAAAAGATCTGGAATCATCCGCTGGATGTTCTCCATCTCATTGTATGTTGGTATGATGATTAAAGATTTTTCTGCCATATTTTTTTTGTAAATGGTTATTAAATCTCAATTATATTATTACTAAAAACCTTCTTTTAAACTTCTAATTTTGAATTTTACAATTTTAATTATTACTCGTAATGACCCTTACCAAGCAGCACAATAAAAACAGTTCTAAATAAAATTTTGAAATCCATCCTAAGCGACATATTTTCGATATAAAAAAGATCGTACCTCAATTTTATTTTTACATCTTCAACCGTTTCATCATATTTATGTTTTACTTGCGCCCAACCGGTAATTCCTGGGCGAACTTTCAATCTTCTTTTATAATAAGGAATTTCTTTTGAAAGCATTTCCACAAAATATGGTCGCTCCGGACGAGGCCCAACAATGCTCATTTCACCCTTAAGTACATTTATCATCTGAGGAATTTCATCAATTCTAACTTTTCTTATTAGCTTTCCAATCTTTGTAATTCTAGGATCATCTTTCTGTGACCAAACCGGACCGGTTAATTTCTCTGCATCTTTTTTCATCGAACGAAATTTTATCATCTTAAATATTTTACCATTTATTCCGCATCGATCCTGCATAAAAAATATTTTGCCTTCACTATCAATTTTTATCAGAACTGAAGTTATTAAAGTTATTGGTAAAGTTATAAATAAAATTGTAAGAGAGACAAAAATATCAAGCAGCCGTTTTAATTTTTTTTCCCATTCAGGCATCAACTGCGGCATAATATCGATTAATGGAATGCCGTAAATTTGACTCGTTCTTGCCTGTCCGCTTAGTATTTCATAAAGATCAGGAACGATTTTTAAGCCGACATTTTTAGTTTCGCACTTTGCAATTATTTTTACCAACTCATCGCGGTCTTCTTTTTCTAAAGCAATAATTATCTCTTTTGCATTTTGAACATCGATTGCTTCTTGCAGATCATCAATTGTTCCAATACTTTTTATACCGGAGTATTCAATAGTTTCATTTGAATTGTTCATGTTAATAAATCCTATAACATCCAATCCCAGAGCACGGTGATGTTTTAATTGATTAAATACTTCTTTTGCTTTTTCATTAAATCCGATTATAAGAGCATTTTTTCGGCCAAAACCTTTTATCAATAAATTTCGCTGAACACTTCTCACTAAAATTCTACCGGTTCCAACCAGGAACAAAAACAATCCCCAGTAAATAAAAATTAAAATTCTTGTAGTTGAACCAACACCATGGATAAAATCATCAATAAATATGAGAAAGAATAAAATAAATATTCCAACAAATGAAGCTTTGAATAAGGTAGAAAGCTCATCAAATCGAGATAATGCAAACCATGTTCTATACATTCCGACAAAAGTAAATATCACCAGCCAATAAAAATAAATTACAAACATTGGTAAATAAAACTCAGGCATAGAAAGAAGTTCAAACCAGCCGGAATTTACCCGCAGCTGATAATAGATTAACCATGCAAAATTGATTGTTAGAAAATCAATAACAAGAATTAATATTTTTTCAAATTTATTATTCATTATTCTCTAGGTGTAGACTGCCAATATGCTTCATGTTTATTTCTAATAAACTTTATTAATCCGATGACTAATGCAACATTAGTCATTACAAAATAAAAAGGAATTGTAAACACTTTATTTTTAATCTTAGTATAATTAAGAACAAATCCAGAAAAAGATAAAAAATAAAAAATGACTTGTGAATAGAACAAAAATTCAAAAAATTTTGCTTTATTATATAATGCAAAATTTGAAATGAGAATGATTATAAATAGTATTGGAGATAACCATCTAAAAATTTTGTGTGACCAGATAGTAAAAGGAATTAAAATATTTTTATTGAAAAAAAGCTCCTTAGTATATACAATAGTTTGAAAGTTAGTAGAAGCAAATCTTACCTTTCTTCTAAATTCATGTAAAAGTTCATGAGCAACTTCTTCAGATGCAATTGCATTAAATTCATAAATAAATTTATAGTTTTGTTTTAAAATTGAAAGAGTTATAAATAGATCATCAGTAACAGCTTTTTCAATTGGAATATTTTCAAATAAACATTTACGCACTGAATATATTCCTCCATTAGCACCTATTAAAATTCCACATCTGCCTTCATTTAATTTAATTTTAGTTTCATAATTCCAATATTTTTTTTCTTCGATACTTTTATTAAAATTCTTTTCCGGTTCAGTTAAGATTAATCTTCCACTAACGCCTCCGATTTTTGGATTATTAAAGTGCGGCAGTATATATTTAAGTATATCTCGATCAAAATTAGTATTTGCGTCCGTAAAAAGAAGAATTTCATTTTTTGATTCTTTAACTAAATCATTTAATACTGAGGCTTTCCCTCGTCGTTTATTAAATTTAAAAACTGTTAACCAAGGGTATTTTCCTTTTAGAGAGTCTAAAATTTCGTTTGTTTTATCGTTAGAACAATCAGAACCAACAAGTACTTCAATATTTCTAAAATCATAATTCAGTTTAGCAATATTCTCAATTCGCTGTTTCAAAACCTTTTCTTCATTATATGCGGAAATAATTATTGAAACTGAAAATAATTGGTTAGTGATTCTTTGTTCATCGCTGGCGTAAAATTTGGAAATAATTTTAATTATTAAAGGATATATTAGATAAGTATAAATTAGAATAATAAATGATCCAAATAAAAAAAATTCAATCAATAGGTACATTTCTGCGCGGTTTATTTGTTTTATTTTAATTTTTTAAATTTATTAATTTTTGATATTCTAGTTCAAATTGCTCAGCTATCTTTTCCCACGTGTATTTTTCTTCTATCAATTGTTTAGCATTTTTTGAAATTAATTTGGAATCATATTCATCATTAAAAAACGAAATTGATTTGGATATAAATTCTTCTTTCGAGTCAGCTATCAATATCTGTTTTTCATCTTCCACATCTATACCTTCTCTACCAACAGTTGTTGAAATTATATTCTGCCCTATCCCGAGCATTTCAATAATCTTCACTCGAATTCCACTTCCGATTCTTAAAGGGACAATTGCTAATTGTTTATCCTTTATTTCTTCCCAAATATCTTTTACATAACCAACATTTACCATATTATTTTTTAATGCTGGTGGGATATTTATTTTTTCAGTACTTTTTCCATACAAAAATAGTTTTACTTGAGGTAATTTTTTAACTATTTCGGGAAAAATTTCTTTTAAGTACCAATTCAGTCCATCATAATTAGGAAACCACTCTATAGATCCAAGATGAAAAATTGAGAATGGAATTACTTCTTTTTTATTGATATTCAGTAATTCTTTATTGACGCCGACTCCAATTGTTTTGGTTTTTACATTCGGATTTAGCTGGTTAAGCAATTTCT
>DAIEML010000132.1 GCA_027349615.1 Ignavibacteriales bacterium
GTTTTAAAAGACAAAAGGAAAGCATGATGCTTTCCTTTTTTAGTATTTAGGCAATTAAATTTAATTTATTCTCTAACTACCCAGACTTTAATATTTGCAGTTACATTTGCATGTAGTTTAATGCTAATTCCATATATACCCAAGGATTTAATTGGCTCTTCAATTTCTATTTTTCTTTTATCAATTTCATAGCCTTTTTCTTTCAATGAATCAGCTATCATTTGTGTTGTAACCGAACCAAATATTTTATCTTCCTCACCAACTTGTACTGGAATAGATACTGATACTTTTTCCAATTCTACGGCAAGTTTTTCTGCTGATTGTATTTCTTGCTGAAGTTTTTTCTCAAAATTTTTCTTTTCTTCTTCAAGGGCAATTAAATTCCCTTTTAATGCCGTGTAAGCAATCTTCCGGGGAATTAAAAAATTTCTCGCAAAACCTTCTTTTACCTCAACTATGTCTCCAACTTGTCCAAGTGATTCATAGTTTTGTCTTAGTATTACTTTCATTTCTTCTCCTAGATTATATTATCTAACTGTATCAGAGACGTAAGGCAGTAACGCCATATGTCTTGCACGTTTTATAGCAATAGATAATTGTCTTTGATATTTTGAGCTAGTTCCGGTAATTCTTTTAGGAATTATCTTTCCCTGTTCGGTAACATATTTTTGAAGCAGTTTTACATCTTTATAATCAATATAAGTAACTTTATTTTCAGTAAATCTGCAAACTTTTTTAGTTTTTACTTCTTTTTTCATTTTTTTCACCAAATTATTTTAATAAATCTGATTCTTCACTTGAAAGGAACTTGTCAAAGGAATCTTCTGTATAATCGATTCCTTCAATGCCTTCTTCATCTGATACGATATCATCTTCATCTGCTTGACCATCAAGGCCATCGCCATTCATTTTTACTCTTTTATTTAAAAACTGAATTCGCCTAGCTTTAATTTCTACAATACTTCGATTATGTCCTTCATCTGATTTCCAGCTTCTGCTTTGTAATTCACCATCAACTAAAACCGCAGAGCCTTTTTTTAATCTGTCGCGGCAACTTTCTGCTAATTTATTCCATGCTACAATGCCAACATAGCAAACATCTTCCTGCCAATTGTTCGAACTATCACGATATTTTCTATTCGAAGCAATTGAAAAATTAACAACAGGTGTGCTATTTGTAGTTTGCCGAAAGATTGGATCCTTAGTGAGATTTCCGGCAACAATAACATAATTAATTTCAGGCATTTTCAAATCAGCCATGGTGTTTCCTCCAAACTATATCTTAAGTTGTTAATTATTTATCATTTACGTCTAATTCTTCTTCCGTTTCTTCATTCGCCGTAACTTCGGATGTTCCAGCAGCAGGGGTTTCAATTTCTTCACTTAGTGGAGCAACTCTATTCTTTTCAAGATATTCAACTGCATCGCTATCTAATTGTATTGTTAAATATCTTAGAATATGCTCATCTAGTGAGTAGGATCTTTCCAGTTTTGATATTATGTTGGAAGGAGAATTAAATCGGTAAATAACATAATAACCGATTTTACTTTTTTTCACCATGTAGGCTAATCTTTTTCTTCCCCAATTCTCAACTTCTCTAATTTCACCACCATTATTTATTATTGTTTCTTTTATCCTAGAAATGATGGCTTCAATTTGTTCATCATCTAATGCAGCATTTATAATAACCGCACTTTCATACACGTTATTTTTCATTCGATCTAGTCACCTCCTTTGGACTATCGGCCCTCATTCTTGACGAGAGCAGGGGTTAAATATATTTTTATTTCAAAAAACGGATGTTAATTTATTTAATTAGAATCGTAATTACAAGTAAAAATCATTTTAAAATTGTTTATAAAATTCATTAATCTTTATAAAATGTTAAAATATTTTCAAAAATTTAATTTTTATTTGATTCAGCAGCTTTACTGTTTGCATCTAAAAGTTGTTTTATGCCCCCAATTATAAATTGTTCAATGAGATATGAAGAAAATTTAAAAGAATCATTTAAGTTTATTTTTTCTTCTCTTGTAAAATTTGAAAGGACATATTCAGCCATCTCACCTTTTTCAAATTTGTTGCCAATACCTATTCTTAATCTCGGAAATTTATCAGATTCCAGATGGTATATTATTGAACTAACACCATTATGGCCACCATCTCCACCAGAGATTTTAATTTTAATTTTTGATATTTCAAGATTTATATCGTCGTGAACCACAAGTAAATCTTGTGGAGCTAATCCATAATTGTGAATAATGAAATGAGCTGCTGTACCGCTATTGTTTATAAAAGTTGTAGGTCTAACTAGCAGAAATTTTGAATCTTGAATTACTCCTTCACAAAAATAGAAATCACTTTTAGATGGAGTAAATAAAAGCGAGTGTGACTTTGCAAAATAATCTAATAATATGAAACCAGCATTATGCCTGTTGGCTTTATATAGATTGCCAGGATTCCCTATCCCTAAAATAACACGCACGTTCTTCTAAATTATTCTTCTTCCTCTTCAGATTTTGCTTTTCCAATAACTTCTGGTTCAGTTGGACCTTCTGCGGCGGCTTCAGCTGAAACTTCAACTTCTGCTTTAGGATGAGTTACAGCAACAATCACAGTGTCTGCAGGGTTTAATATTTCAACGTTCTCAACTACTAAATCTTTAACATGAATAGAATCTCCAAGTTTTAATTCTTGGATGTTAATATCAATATGTTGCGGAATATCTTTTGGTAAGCATTCAATTTCTAATTTGTGCAATAATGTTTGGAGTACGCCACCTTCCTTAACTCCAACAGGACTTCCATGAAATTGAATTGGAACTTCTAATTGGAAAGTTTCACCAGAAGTTAGGCCTAACATATCAACATGAATGACTTTGTCAGTTAGAGGATCAAATTGTATATCTTTAATTACACAATCATATTCTTCATTAGTATTCAACTTTAGAGATATTAAATGTGTTTCGGTTGTATACACCAGTGGATTAATTTCTTTTTCATTTACATCGATTGGTATTGGGCTGCTATGTTTAGAATAATATACTCCAGGGATTCTTCCATTACTTCGTAACTCACTTCGCGAAGATTTTGTAATATTTTTTCTTACATTGGCTGTTAAAATTACTTTTTCCATTTTATCTCCAAAAACTAATTAACCTTTATCTATATCAAAAAGTGAACTTATTGATTCGTTATTATATGTTCTTCTGATTGCCTCCGCAAATATACCGGCGGCAGATATAACTTCTATTTTATTTGTTTCGGCTTCTTTATTGAGAGAAATTGTATCCGATACAAAAAGTTTTGTTATTTGAGATTTGTTAATTCTATCTATTGCAGGGCCAGAAAGCAACGGATGAGTAACTGCGCCAAATATCTTTTTAGCGCCTTTATTTTTCAAGGCTTCAATTGCTCCAACAAAAGTTCCTGCGGTATCAATTAAATCATCAACTAATAAAATATCTTTATCTTCTACGTTTCCAATTATATGAACAACCTCTGCAAGATTTTGTTTAGGTCTTCTTTTATCAATAACAACAAGATCAGCTTGAAGGCGCTTTGCATAAGAACGAGCCATTTTTATTCCGCCAACATCCGGGGAAACGACCACTAAATTATTTTTTAGTTGGTCAAATTTTCCGCTGAAAACAGAGGAACCATAAAGGTGGTCAAACGGAATATCAAAAAAACCCTGGATCTGAGAAGCATGCAAATCCATTGTCATTACTCTATCAGCACCAGCAACAGTAATTAAATTTGCAACAAGTTTAGCTGATATTGATACACGAGGTTGATCTTTCCTATCTTGTCTCGAATAACCGAAATACGGAATTACAGCTGTTATTCTTTTGGCAGAAGCTCTTTTAGCAGCATCAACCATAATTAGGAGTTCAATTAGGTTATCAGAAGGAGGATTTGTTGACTGAATAATAAAAACGTCAGATCCTCGAATATTTTCTCCAAATTTGACCCAAATTTCACCGTCGCTAAAACGCTTTAACTCTACAGCACCTAATGACATTTCCAATTTTTGTGCAATTTTTTCTGCTAGCGGCAGATTAGAACTACCCGAAAAAATCTTATAATCACTTGATGCCATAACCTAAAACTAACTAAAGTTCATTAATTAAAAAATTCGAGCGACTAATATAAATAAAACCCCTTGGCAAGTCAATAAAATACAATTGATAAAAAATTCAAAAATTGATTAGAATACAAAGAAATTATTAATCTTTTTTCTTTCTAAGCAAAAATATTATCACTATTAATAAAACTAAACCAGAAATTGCATAAATCCAGGGAGGAGTTTCTTTTAATTTGAAAGGACGAAATGTAACCGAAATTGTTTTTCCGCTTCCGATTTGATCTAAAGAATAATCCCAAATTAAAGTTCTTCCATCTTTCGAAACAGCATTGTCAGTAATTATATCCCCGCCGAAAGTGTATTTATAGGTTACGCGAAATGCATTTCCATTGATTCCGAATCCAGTTGCAATTGGCGGAATAAATTGAGAAAATATTTTCTGTCCTTCGGCGCCATCTTTTAAAGAAAAATTAGAATTTGCAAATGCTTTAGTTTGATTTAATGAATCGATATTTGTAAAAGATAAATTGATAATTGCATGTGTAGTACTGTCAGTGGTATCCGTATAAACTTTTATATTTTTTATTGAAGAAAATTTTGATGTAAATTCACTTCTAATGGAATCTTGGTTAAATATTCCAATTTTATCTAAAATTTTTGCACTTTCATTATCTGGCATTTTTGTCCAGAATATTATATGCATAGAGCCGGAACCATCGGCATACAGTTGTACATCCTGAATATAATTTAAGCAACCGCTTAGTAAGAAGGTTAGGAGAAGGGCAAGTATATTTTTTTTCACAGTTTTATTTTGAGATTTTTTATAAAAATAGAAAGATCAATTCTGTTATGTAATTTAGATAACTTTCAGAGTTAATTTATAGAAATTTTTAGAATTTTTCATTAAGTTTCTTCCTAAAATTTTAGAGGTTGAGATGCCTACGTATGATTATAAGTGTAATAGCTGTGGTAACGTTTTTGAAGTTTTTCAATCGATGAGTGCTGAACCATTAAAGAAATGTCCAAATTGTAATGGTGAGGTAAAGAGATTAATTGGTGCCGGTGCCGGACCAATTTTGAAAGGAAGCGCTTTCTATCAAACTGATTATAAAAATAAATCATCAAAACCAGTAGCAAAAAAAGATTCCCCAAAACCTGCAGCATCTTCTTCCGCCAAAACAGAAACATCTAAATAACTTTATATTTTAAAAATCTGCGCCTAATGAAATATAAAATTTAGGTTGAGAAAAAGAATTAAAGTTGTATGCCCAGGCAACATCAAATCTAACTAAAAAATAAAGCAGAAATATTCGAGCACCAAAACCAGTTCCGGTTAATAAATCTTGCGAAACTAAATTTCCATTTGCATCTCGATTAAATAATCTTAGAGTACTATTTTGATTCCATGCCGCACCGGCATCAACAAACGCTACGCCCATAATATTACTGAAAAGAACTGGCAAAGCACCAGTGACAAGATATTTAATTAAAGGAAATCGCAATTCCATATTCATTAGCCCATATTTAGTTCCGATTTCTTCAGCATAATCATATCCTCTTAATGGAAGCGCTGCAGTTAGAAAAGCAAAATCTGATGGAGAGTTTAATGGAATTGTATTATTTGCAAAAGATCTATTAATCCAATTATCAATTCCGCCTAAAAAAAATCTTTGCGGATTAGTTCCCCAAGAATATCCACTTGATAACCTAAACGCAAAAGAATAATCAGTCCAGAATCTGAAATAAGTTCTATAATCTCCAAGCAAAGAATAAAACGTTAAATCTTTTTCTGTAATCCCTGGATTTCCCAAAAAGTCAAATCGATATCTAGTTCCATCAATTGGTGCTGTGTATCCGAATAGAGAATTATCATGAACAAAACTCAAAGTTGGAACAATGTAAGTTGCTTTTTGGTAAGGATCATTTGGATTATCTAAATTTTCCATAGTAACATTTAGCCAGCTAAGTCCACCCTCAAATCTATAAAACTGATTTAATGGATAACTAAGCGAAACAACTGCGCCATAATTTCTAAATCTAAAAAGATCTGTACCATCTGGCCTATCTAAATAAACAAATCTTGCAGTGTGAAAAGTTTCAATTCCGTAATTCAATCTTTGTTTCAAATAAAAATATGCAAGGCCATAATCACTATTCTTTAAATCTATTTGAAGACTTGTTTGACCAATAATTCTATAATTTCCTAGGACATCGCTGAATGATAAAACCGTAGTTCCAAGCAAACCATAAAGAGAACTATAACCAGCATTAGCATAAACAATATCCGGTGAAAAAGTTATTTTGTATCTGTTAACTAAGTAATCACCATTCTTGTCTAAATTATCCGTCAGATGAAATTTCGTATTTGTTGTATCTGCAATTTTTATTTTACTTTCATTCTGTTTTTCACCAAAGACATAATTATTAAAATCAATCTGTACCGAATCACCATAAACATTAGAAACATTCTTTTCATTTGTTGAATCTGTTTCAACTATATTTGATTTTGAAGAATCGACTTGATGAATTGCCATATTTGAAACTTCTCTAATCA